>CAYYSK010000046.1:0-18145 GCA_964474345.1 uncultured Flavobacteriaceae bacterium | reverse complement strand
ACATTATTGTTATATTTGCAAACTTTTACAGCTATATGAGGTATTTGACGATTGTAATAATCGCCATGTTTTTAGGCTTTAATTCTCAAGCACAAACTTACGAAGTAGGTTTATATGCTGGAGGGTCAAATTTTATAGGAGATGTTGGATCAACAAGTTACATTGCTCCAAACTCCCCTGTTGTAGGTGGTATTTTTAAATGGAATCGTAGTAAAAGACATTCTTTTAGATTTACTGCACTTTTTACGGAATTAGAAAGTGCAGATTCACAAAGTGATGAATCTAGGAGGCAAATTCGCGGGTATTCTTTTAAGAATAGTGTAAAAGAAGTTTCATTAGGTCTAGAATATACATTCTGGGATTTTGATATGTTTAATGATAGAAATCCTTCTACCCCCTATTTATATACAGGGTTTACATATTTTAATCACGATGAGCTAGCTCTAAATGGTGACAATGTTCAAAAGACAGGCACTGCTTGGAATTTTGCAATCCCAATGGTTTTGGGTTACAAAGCTGTTATAGGCTCTAAACTCATTCTTGCGTTTGAAATAGGAGCTAGATATACACTAACAGATAATCTAGATGGAAGTGCTCCAGAAGAAGACACCAATGGAACGTTAAGTTTTGGAAATTTAAACAATGATGACTGGTATATGTTTACAGGATTTACCTTGACATATACTTTCGGGCGCAAACCATGTTTTTGTGCATTCTAATAATGAGATGAGCGTTTTAGATCAAATCAATCACGATAAGTTACCACGACATATTGCTATCATTATGGATGGTAATGGTCGATGGGCAAAAAAGCAAGGACTTCTTAGAGCTGCGGGACATAAACGTGGCACACAGGGAGTAAGAGAGGTTGTTGAAGGCTGTGCTGAAATCGGAATTGAACATCTTACCCTTTATGCTTTTTCTACTGAAAATTGGAATCGCCCTAAAAGAGAGGTAGACACTTTAATGAATCTTCTTGTATCTTCATTAAAAAAAGAAATCAAGACACTTCAAAAAAATGATGTAGCATTACATGCTATAGGGAATCTTGAAACATTGCCTATAAAAGCTCAGAAAGAGCTCAAAGAAGTGATACATCAAACAAAAGATAACAAAAGATTAAGAGTTACACTTGCTTTAAGTTATGGAGCACGTGAAGAAATTCTTAAAACTGTAAAGGAAATAAGCTTTAAAGTTAAAAATAACATAATTTCACCCGATGAGATTGATGAGTCTTATATTAATAAGCATCTTTACACCCATGACATGCCAGATGTGGATTTACTTATAAGAACAAGCGGAGAGCAACGTGTTAGTAATTTTCTATTATGGCAAATAGCATATGCAGAGTTTTACTTTACAGATGTATTATGGCCAGATTTTAAGAAAAAAAATTTACATGACGCTATTTACAATTATCAGAAAAGAGAACGAAGATTTGGAAAAACAAGTGAACAAATTCAATAACCTAATAAATCACAGTTTGATATTGAAAAAAATTACGTTTGTACTATTATTACTTACAACTGTAATCTCTCAAGCCCAAAGGGATTTACCTGTAAATCCTGAGGTCAAATATGAGATAGGCGACATTAAAGTAACTGGAACCTCTACCTATAATGAAAATACTGTAATCACTTTTACAGGTTTACGTGTAGGAGAACGCATTTATCTTCCTGGGGAAAAAATCAGCAATGTTATTAAAAAACTTTGGGAACTAGAGTTGTTTTCTGACATCAATCTATATGTAACAGATATAAGAGGTGATGTTATAGATCTACAATTAGATATCAAAGAAGTACCTGAATTAAATGATATAAAATTCAAGGGTATAAAAGAAAAGAAAGGTACTACTTTCATAAAAGACAACGGTCTTAACAAAGGAGCCAAGGTTACAGAAAATTTAATTACCACTACTAAAAATTATATAGAAAACACCTATAAAAAGAAAGGCTATTTTAATGCTAAAACTTTTATTAACGTAATACCAAAAGAAGATTCTTTATCTAAGAATAAAGTAAACTTGGTTGTTAACATTGATAAAGGTTCTAGAGTAAAAGTAAATAACATTGTATTTGAAGGCAATGAAAAACTTAAAGAAAAGAAGTTAAAACGTGCCATGAAAAATACGAAGAAAAAAAATCCTCTTCGTTTTTACAAACGCTCTAAGTATATTAAATCTGATTATAATGATGACAAAGTTGCCCTCATAGACAAGTATAAGGAAAATGGATACCGTGACGCTAGAATTATTTCTGATACTATCATAAAAAATAATAATGACGGCATCACTTTAAAAATTAATGTAGAAGAAGGTAAAAAATATTACATTGGAGATATTGACTTTATCGGTAATACAGTATATACTGATGAACAACTTTTAAGACAATTAGTTTTAAAGAAAGGAGATGTATATAATGGTGTTTTATTAAAAGAACGTGTTCAAAAAGAAGGTGATCCAGATGCCGATGATCTTGCCAATTTATATCAAAACAGTGGATACTTATTTTCTAATATAAATGCTGTAGAAACTGGAATTGAAAATGACACTATCAATTTTGAAATTCGTATTTCTGAAGGAAAACTAGCTTATTTTAATAGAGTTGAAGTAAAAGGTAATGACAAGACAAAAGATAAAGTAATTTATAGAGAACTCTTAACGAGACCTGGTCAACAATATAGTAAGCAAGCTGTTGTATCTACTATTAGACAATTAGGTCAACTTGGATTTTTTGATCCACAACAACTTACACCTGAATTCAAAAACTTTGATCAAATAGGTGGTACGGTAGATTTAGAATATAATGTTGTCGAACAAGGAGCTAGTCAGATAGAACTACAAGGTGGTTTTGGTGGTGGTGGTTTTGTAGGAACTTTAGGATTATCATTCAATAATTTTTCTATCCAAAATATCTTCAACAAAGATGCTTATAAACCATTACCTATGGGAGATGGGCAACGTTTTTCTTTAAGAGCACAAGCCAGTCAGTTTTTCCAAACATATAGTATATCTCTTACAGATCCTTGGTTTGGAGGAGAAAAACCTGTGCAATTATCTGTCTCATTATCACATACCATACAGTTTCAGTTTAATAACCTTGCTACTAGTGCAAGAGATCGTGTAAATAGAGATAGTCGTAATATTATTACAGGAGGATCTATTGGACTAGCAAAACGTTTGACATGGCCTGATCGTAATTTTACATTATCACATGCTATAAGTTATCAAAATTTTAATTTAAAAAATTTTAATACAGGACTATTTACATTTGGAGATGGTTCTTCAAAGAATTTAGGATACACCATAGGGCTTAGCAGAAATAATACTGCAAATAATCCTATCTTTCCCGTGTCAGGTTCTGAATGGAGTATTACAGCAAAACTTACTCCTCCATATTCATTATTTAATAATGTAGATTATCAAGCTCTAGCAGACGAAAGAGAAATTGCAGTTGAAAATCAAGATGCAGCTGCTATTGGAGCAATTGATCAAGAACGATTTAATTTCTTAGAATTTTATAAAGTAAAGTTTAATGGAAAATGGTATACAAGCCTTCCAGGAAAATTTGTATTACAATCTAATCTTGAGTTTGGATGGTTAGGCGCTTACAATAATGACAGAGGAGTTCCACCATTTGAACGTTTTTTCTTAGGAGGGGATGGACTTGGAGGTTTTGCTCTTGATGGACGTGAGATTATACGTTTAAGAGGGTATCCTAATCAGTCTGTAACTCCTTTAGATCGTGGTCCTGCTACTACTGCAAACAATAATGATGGCGCAACTATTTATAATAAATTTAGTCTAGAACTTCGTTATCCTGTAACATTTAGCCAAGCTGCAACCATTTATGCACTTGCTTTTGCAGAAGGAGGATCAACCTATGACAATTTTAGAGATTATAATCCGTTTCAATTGAGTAGATCTGCTGGTGCAGGAATTCGTATATTTATGCCTGCCTTTGGATTATTAGGGCTGGATTTTGGATATGGATTTGATCCTATACCTGGGCTTATACAGCCTAACGGTTGGGAAACGCATTTTATCATTGGACAGCAGTTTTAATTTTTGGCACGATTATTTCTAACGCTATTATAACCAATATGAAAACAAAAGTTTTTTTCTTTTTCGCATCACTCTTATTAATAAGTTTTGTTGCTAATGCTCAACGAGGTATCCGTGTAGGCTATATTGATATGGACTACATCTTAGAAAATGTTCCTGAATATCAAGAAGCATCTTCTCAACTTGATGCTAAAGTAAAAAAATGGAAAAGCGAGGTTGAAAAGAAAATTGGTGAAATCGAGGAAATGAAAAAGCAATTACAAAATGAACGTGTATTGCTTACTAAAGAACTCATAGAAGAGCGTGAAGAAGAAATTGCATATGAAGAAGAGCAAATTTTTGAATACCAACAAAAAAGATTTGGGCCTGGAGGAGATTTAGCAATTCAAAAAAGACAACTTATAGAACCCGTACAGGATCAAGTATTTAATGCTGTTCAAGAAATTTCTAAAAATAAAAAATACGATGTTGTTTTAAGAAAGTCAGAAGCAGGTGTATTATATGTAGCAGATCGCCTCGATATGAGTGATCAAGTACTTAGAAGTATTACAAGATCTGCTAAGCGTAAGCAAATAAATAATCGTAAAGAAGAAGACTCTTTTGAGAGAGATGAAGCAAAAACTATTGAACAAGATAAAGCAACACAAGAACGTCAAAAAGCAATTGATAAAAAGAAAGCTGAAAGAGAAGCTTTGATTGAGGAGAAGAACCAAAAACGCCAAGAGGAAAAAGAAGCTCGTAATCAAGCATTTGAGGAGAGAAGACAACGTATTCTTGAACAACGTCAAAGAAGAAAAGATTCTATAGATGCTGCTAGAGCAGAAAAAGCAGCTGCTTCAGGAAGAACCTCAACAGCAGGACTTACCGCAGAAGAGAAGAAAGCAAGACAACAACAACTTATAGAAGCACGTCAAAAAAGAAAAGATTCTATAAACCGTATTCGTCAAGAAAAAAAAGAAGCAATATTGGCAGAACGTCAAAGAAAAAGAGATTCTATTTTAAAAGTTCGTAATAAAAAAACGGATAGCCTGCCAAAACCTCCAAAAAGAAGATGATAATAGAGGTGGAGGTAATTAATAACCCTATATTTAATAACACACTTAACTTTAATTAGATTACAATGAAACACATGAAAAAAGTATTAGTAGTCATAGCTCTAGTAATAGGAATGACAGGTGTAATGCAAGCGCAAGATTCTAAGATTGCTCACATTAACACACAAGCGTTGGTTGAAGCAATGCCTAGCTATGTTGCCGCAAATGCTGAGCTTGAAAAAGCCCAAAAATCGTATCAAGCTCAGTTAACAGAAATGAAAACTGAACTTCAAAAAACATCTGAAAGATATGGACGTGAAGTAAATACTCAAACAGACGAAACAAACATTGCTCGTCAAAAAGAGGTTCAAGAGACTTTACAACAGATCAACTCATATGAACAAAATGCATATACAAAACTACGCGAGCAAGAACAAGAATTGCTAAAACCTATACTTGAAAAAGCGCGTGTAACTATCCAAAAAGTTGCTAGAGCAAAAGGATATCAATTTGTTCTTGATTCAACCCCAGGTGCTGCTGGTGTAATCATGGCTGACGGCTATGATTTAATGTCTGATGTAAAAGCAGATTTAGGCATCTAAAAAATTACTATATATTCGCTTATGCGAAACTTTACAAAAACTGTCTTCTAAATGAAGGCAGTTTTTTTATTTTAGAGGTATGCAAAACAATCAATCCATAGGTGTATTTGATAGCGGAATAGGAGGGCTTTCTATATGGAAAGAAATCATACAATTACTCCCTCTTGAATCAACCATTTACTTAGCCGACAGCAAACACGCACCCTACGGGGAAAAATCTCAAGATGAGATTACGCAATTATGTATTAAAAATACTGAAATACTTCTTCAGTTAGGAGCAAAAATCATTGTCGTTGCTTGTAATACAGCAACAACAAATGCCATTCAATATTTAAGAGCACATTATGACATCCCATTTATCGGTATTGAACCTGCAATCAAACCAGCTGCTTTACAATCTAAAAACAAAAGCATAGGCATACTAGCTACTAAAGGGACGTTAAATAGTCATTTATTTTCTAGTACATCCGAACGATACACACAAGAAATTCAAACCATAGAAGTAATAGGAAAAGGGTTAGTCCCTTTAATAGAAGAAGGAAAGATATATGATTTAGAAATAAAAGAATTGCTTAAAAACTATCTTAAACCTATGATTCAAGCTGATATTGATTACTTAGTATTAGGATGTAGTCATTACCCATTTTTACTTCCTGTACTGAAAGAAATACTTCCAGACCAAGTAACTATTATCGACTCAGGAGAAGCTGTAGCAAGACAAACCAAAACCATACTGGAACAAAAGGAAATTCTTATTAAGCATAAGAAACAACAAACTGTACATCAATTGTATATTAATAAAGATTTAGAAATACTTAATCGAGTTATTATACGCTTTCGCGAAAGCGGGCATATACAAGCTAACACTCTTGTAAATACTACCTATAAAGATTTTTAATTTCTATTTAAAATAAGCTAATAAATTAGCCTTCTGAGAAGCCGAAACCATCACTTCCTTTCCGCTACTAAGTACTACTGTTCCTCCTTTACCTTTTCTATATCCAGTAACTTCATTGATATTTACCAAATATGATTTGTGAACTCTTGCAAATCCAAAATCTGTGAGCACATCTTCAAAATATTTAAGTGTTTTACTCACTAATTTTTTAGCGCCTGATTTTAAGAAAATTTGAGTATAATTATCGTCTGCCTGGCAATATAAGATAGAGGCTGCTTCCAAAACTTCAAATCCATCTTGTACTGGGATCGTAATTTTCCCTTGCTTTTCTGAACTGAATGCAGTAAGAATTTTATCTTCTAATGCATTTTCTTTTTCTTTAATTTGTATCACATAATCTACAGCTTTAATAAGTTCATCTATAGATACGGGTTTCAACAAATAATAGGATGCATGTGTATTTAAGGCTTCAATCGCATATTGATTATAAGCCGTTACAAATACAGTCTCAAAGCTACGATCTCCTACTTGTTCTAAAAGATCAAAAGCATTTCCTTTAGGCATTTCTACATCAAGAAAAACAAGATCTAAAGTTTCATTACGTATTAAACTAAGGCCTTCTTCTATATTAGAAGCCTCTCCTACTAACTCAATTTTTGGGCAATATTTTTTAAGATAATTACGTAGTATCTCTCTACTCGTTTCTTCATCTTCTACTATGATGGTTTTAAGTTTTATCATCTTAATTAATCCTTTTTAAGTGTTAGTGTAACTTTTGTTCCTTCTCCTCCTTCAAAAACATCTGTAATTAAGACATCAACACGATCTCCATACATCTCATTAAGAATTTCAATGCGCTTTTTAATATTGCTCATTCCTTTTGATTTTTGTTTTTTCTGATTATCTGTTTTCATAGCTTTACTCCGTTCACGTCCTACTCCATCATCAGTTACTGTAATAACCGCTGTGTCTTCATTTTTTTGTCCGAAATGAATATGTAAAAGTCCTTTCTCTTCTTTATATCGCATCCCATGCCAAACTGCATTTTCCACATAAGGTTGTAACAACATAGGTGGAATTTGAAATTCATCTACAGCTAAGTTATCATCAACCGTAAGTGTGTAATCAAATTTATCTTTAAATCTAAAATGTTCTAGCATCGTGTATTTTTTGATAAGTCCAATTTCGTTGGAAAGTGGGATAAAATCTTCTTCACTATTTTCCAAAACAGATCGCATTAAACTTGAGAAATCAGAAAGGTATTTATTTGCAGCACGTTCATCATTTGTAGCAATAAAACTATTTACAGAATTAAGTGCATTAAAAATAAAATGAGGATTCATTTGCGATCGAAGCCCTTTAAGTGCTAATATATTATTAGCATATTGTTGTTGTTTTGAGCTACGATACATTGCAAACGCTGTAATTAATAATAATACTGCCACTACTACCAATGAACCTACAATCAAACGTTGTCTATTGTTTTTTACATCAATCAATTCTTGATCTTTTCTAACATTCTCATACCTCTCTTCATTAAGATTTTTATCCTTTTCTAAACTCGTAATCCTACTTTGAGCAGCTATATACTCTTTCCTAAGACGCTCTGCTCTGTATAATTCTTGTTCCCTTTTCTGATATTCTTGATCTACAAGCGATTTATAACGTTCATAACTTTCAGCTGCTTTATCAAAATTACCATCGTCCCTATGTAGTTCTGATAGGCTTCTAGCCGCATCTTTTTCTATGATGATATCATTTTTATCCTCAGCTTCAGAAATACTCTTTTCAAAAAAAGGAATAGCTTCATCAAATTTTCTCTGAGCTAGATATGCTTTTGCTATTTTATAATTTTGTTTTTGAGGTGTTAATACATCATCATTTGTTATAGAATCTGTATTTACATTATTTAAACCTTCTAAAGCTTCTTTTCGTAATAGTATCTCTTCATCATATAATTCAGATTTATTATAATAATCTGCAACACTAATTTTAGAGCGAGCTGCACTTTCTGAACTCTCTTGATTTGATAAGCCTAATGTTTTTTCATAATAACGTATCGCATTTTGACGATCATTATTTAAATCATATGATTCTGCTATTTTACGATTAAGTCTAATGGTAGTATTAATAACTGATGAAGAAGAGGCAATTGACTCAGCTTTTAAGTATTCTTCTACCGCTTTACCATACTCAGTAGTCATCTTATATGCATCGCCTAAGCCTTCTATAGATTCTAAATTTTGCTCAAAAGACAATTCCTTACTTAATATTACTTTATATAAAGTGATACTTTCTTGATAGTTTTTGGCTTCAAAATATGCCTTTACTAATTTTATCTCAACCTCTATAGTGTTTTTATTTTTAAGACTCGTACTATAACTTTCTGCAGCTAGATCATATTGTTTTTGATATACATAAACATCTCCCAACAATTCATACGCATTTGCTTTCTGTTCATCATTAATTGTTTCTACTTTTAAAGCAAGTTCTATATTATCAATGCTTTGAGAATAATCTTCTCTATAAGTATCTCTAGAACGTTGCATATAATCATCAAAACTAAGAGCTCTTTTTTGTTTTTTCTCAACCCTTCCTACAGATATATCTTCAGATAAAGAATGTACCTCAACACGTATACGTTGACCGTCTCTTATTGTATAATACTTTGTTTCAAAAATAGCACTACGGATAACCAATTGATCTCCTATTCTTGCTCTAATTCTAAATTCACCTGATGCATTTGTTGTTGTATAATCTCCACCCGTTACTTCAATATTTACTTTAGATACAGGATCAAATGTTTCTATATCAATCACACTACCTCGTACAGTAATATATTGTTCTTCATTTTTCTCATAAGATCCACTAATATTTTGAGCGTATGTAGGAATTACACAAACAAACAATAACAATATATTGACAACAATACTTGTTAAATATAACTTTTTCATAAGTACCAAACTTAGTGCAAAAATGCTACATCAAAAAATGACAATCCCTTAGATTTCTTTAAAAAGAGGGTCTTTCTATTTATAATCATCTTGTTTACTCATTAAAACAGTGCATTCCCTAATTAAAATATATGTTTCCCTCAGTTTGAATTTTATAGTATATATATAGTCTATAATTTTATATCATATTCATCAAAATAAATCAAAGATATGAAGTCTGTAACCTTATTAATAACTGGGCTTATGCTTATTATTAATGCATTCAAAACGGTAGATTATAGAATGCGTCCGAATACTAAAACTAGTACAACTATCAATACTAAAAAAACGATAACAGAACCTGATACAAATGTCATTAAAGTTGCTTTATTATTAGATACTTCAAATAGTATGGATGGTCTCATTGACCAAGCAAAATCACAGTTATGGGAGCTTGTAAATGAGCTTTCTTATGCAAAATGTGGTCATGATGCAAAACCTTCTCTCCAAATTGCATTATACGAATATGGGAATGACAGACTTAACGCAAAAGAAGGTTTTATTAGACAAGTAAGCACATTTAGTAATGATCTAGATGAAATTTCTAGGCACCTATTTGGTCTTACTACAAATGGAGGGAATGAGTATTGTGGCAAAGTCATACAAGTATCATTAAATCAGTTAGATTGGGGGAAAAGGGATAACGATTTAAACCTCATTTTTATAGCTGGAAATGAACCTTTTGACCAAGGGCCTGTACGTTACCAAGATGCTTCTCTAAATGCTTGTGAGAAAGATGTAACTATCAATACTATCTTTTGTGGAAACTATAATACAGGTGTACAGACACATTGGAAAGATGGCGCTGAGTCTGCAAAAGGTACTTATATAGCTATTAATCACGATAAACGTACTGTACATATACCTTCTCCGTATGATCAAGTTATTTTAGAAAAAAACAAAGCACTTAATAATACATATGTAAGTTATGGCAAATTAGGTAACGACAAAATGGCTTTACAGCAAGAACAAGACAGTAATGCGAGTGAATATGGAGAAGCAAATGCCGTAAAAAGAGCTGTAAGTAAAAGTTCTCATTTCTACAAAAATAGTAGTTGGGATCTCGTAGATGCAGAACAGGAAGAAAATTTTAATTATGAAAACTTAGATGACTCTTATCTCCCAACTGAACTTAAAGGGAAATCTAAAATTGAAATTCAATCTTATATAAAAACAAAACGCTTAGAAAGAAAAAAAATACAAAATGAAATTGCGCAGCTTAACAAACAACGATTAGAATATGTTGCTAAGCAAACAAAAAAAGACGATAATCAATTACGTAACGCAATGGTAGAAGCTATAAAAACTCAAGCAATTAAGAAAAATTATACTTGGGAGTAAACTACCTCGGAGCAAGTCCACGAGGCATTTATACGAAACTGAATTTTAATTTCGAGGCAAGCCTTGGGGTATTAAACCCTTTGGCGACGCCAATAAAAGTATATATCAAGTATTTTTCATTAGAAAATACTGAGCGCATATTATAAAATATGCGCTTTTTCTATTTTAATATGATCTTTAGACAACCATTTCTTGTAGTTCAAACGTATATAGTCTAGTATTAAAATAAAATGTTACTATAATTAAGTAGCACAACACATTAAAATCCAAATTTAAAATGAAAAAAACGTTCATAATTTTAATAGGAACAACTCTTATAATTACTTCTTGTGTTTCAAAAAAGAAATATGTTGAATTACAATCTCAATATGATAACACAAAAGTTACGCTTACAAAAACTCAAGTAGAGAAAGAAGAACTAGCTTCTAAATATGGAGCTATACAAGCACGGGTTACTGAATATAATACTAAGATTAATTCGTTAAAAGACATAAACGATCAACTCACAGTATCAAACGACAAAAAATTAGACAGAACTAGTAGTGGTGCTGTGATATCAAATGAAGTTAAACAACAAATGGCAGCTACTTTAGAAAAAATAGATCAAAACGAACTTGCTAAGGCACGTACATTAGAAGATTCTATGAATTTAGTTATCTCTCACAATTTAAAACGCAATTTAGATCGTGACATCACTGAAAATGAAACCAATGAAGATATTTCTATTGATATAGATGAAACAGTAGTTATGATTTCTATTTCTGATAAATTATTATTTAGGTCTGGAAGTTATAGAGTTAATAAAGAAGCCGATAAATTATTAAAAAGGATTGCAGATGTTGTAAACTCCGAACCAGCAATAGAAGTAATGATAGAAGGCCATACAGATAACAAATCTGTAAAAGAAGGTGCCTATATTAAAGACAATTGGGAACTTAGTGTAGAACGTTCAACAGCAATTATTAGAGAATTACAAAACACTTATAACGTTGATCCTGCAAAACTCATTGCGGCTGGAAGAAGTAGTTATGTTCCTCTAGTTCCTAATGATAGTAAAGAAAACAGATCCATTAACAGAAGAACTCGTATTATTATTTTACCAAATTTAGATAAGTTTCTTGCTCTTATGGCATCCAATAATTAAAAAGCTCGTGCCTTAAAATCAAAAAAGCTCGTTTGTAAAACAAACGAGCTTTTTTGTATATACTTTAAAATATTTTTAGTTCACAGCAGGGCAATTACAATCATAAGGATCTTTATTCTCTCCTAAGTTATATCCCAATGTAATCTGATGAAATCCTCCACTAGTTAACACAACAGAATTTGTTTGACTTGAGAATGTATATCCAAATAAGAATCGATCATAAGAGCCTCCTACAAACGGACTAATAAATTGCGTTTTTTGTATATCTATAGTTTCTCCATTGGTAGTAAATTCTGCACCATCAAGACTTCTTCTATAAGAAAGTCCTCCCCATAATCGACCCCAATCAAGTTTATAATATGCCTTTGCATTCAAATCAAAATTTGCTTCACCTGTACGTTCTGTAGCTTGAAATAAAACAGATGGCTCAAAACTCCATTCAGAAAAGTTTGGAGAGATAACATATCCTAATGAAACAATATATCTTCGTTGATTATTCTGCTCAAAAAATTCAAAATCTTCTGAAAAACTTCTATTACCAGGTAACACATTTTTAACTGTAAAATGGGCAAAGAAATCTAAAAAATTATATGATAATCCAAAATCTACATTTAGATATGAATCTGATTGCTCTACTCCAAATATAATAGGATCAAAATCTGTAAGATCAAAATTGGTCTCATCTAACTTACCTTGTAATACTCCCACACTTAATCCAAACGAAAGTTGATTTAAATCTACATAATTACGAGATAATAATAAGTGATATGAAAAGGTAGCATACGCTCCTTGTTGAGAGAAAAATCCATTACTATCATTAAAAAGTATACCTCCTACTCCAACTTTTTCTCCTATTCTACCATTAAGACTTATTGTCTGTAATGCAGGAGCATCATCTACACCAGCCCATTGACCACGTGCAGTTCCTCTAAGCTTAGCTGTTTTTGAAGCACCAGCCATAGAAGGGTGTAGTAGGTATAGGTTATCTTGCAAGTAATCAAGAAATACAGGCAATCCTTCTTGAGCAACAACAAGTTGCGAACAAAATAATGCAAGTATGATATAGTATTTTTTTAGATTCATGGGACTATTTTTTTTGTAATATAGGCTTAAGCACAATTCTATTAGACATAAATTCCAACGTATTTATATCAATATAAGATGAACACCAAGTACTATAACGTTCAAATATATAAATTTTTGTATTAAAGCGCTGCGATTTAACAGGCATTATACTATTAAAAACTATATATAAAATATCAATAGCCATATAATTACATAAGGCTTTACGCACATATGCTAATGTGCGATCAATATTATTTACTAATGACAAGAAACGTAGGATTCTTTTCATGAAATTATGTAGTTTTCAAAGGGGCGTAAATATAGGAAATTACAACTTATATTGAACACCTGTGCATTGCATAACGACAATTTTATGCATTTATTGAATCATATTGTATTTTTTTAACACATACCTTCTTTTTACATAAGAAAATCTCACGCTATTTAAAGCTATTTTTCTTGATATGAATCAAGTCTATTATAAGTATCTTTGCATAAAATTAATTGTAATGTCTACGTATAGTATTACCGTTGAGGGCACCTCAAATTCAGCAATAAAAAAATTTCAAGCAAATCAGTTTTTAGTAAATCATAATAGTTATGAGTTTTCAAATATTGATGAAGCTAAAAATTCGCCACTTGCACAACAGTTATTTTATTTACCATTTGTAAAAACAGTATATATTGCTCAAAACTTTGTAGCTATTGAAAAATATAATATTGTTGAATGGATTGATGTTCAAAATGAAGTTTCTCAACAAATAGAAGATTTCCTTAATGACAATGGGCTAATTATTATAGAAGATGTAGCTGCAAAAAAAATTCCTGTAACTGTATATGCAGAAAGTACACCTAATCCGTCTACATTAAAATTTGTTGCAAACAAGAAATTAGTTACTGCTCCGTTTGAATTTAAATCTATAGACGACACAACACATGCGCCCCTAGCAAAAGAATTATTCCACTTTCCATTTATTAAAGAAATATTTTTTGATGAAAACTATGTTAGCGTTCAAAAATATGAAATGGCAAATTGGGACGAAGTCGTAACAGAAACTCGTGAATTTATAAGAGATTTCATTCAAGATGGAAAAGAGGTTATAACTGCAGAACAACTCAAAACACCTCAACAAGTAGAGAATACTGCTGAGGCAGCATTTGAAAATCTAGATGACACATCAAAAGAGATTGTAAATATTATAGAAGAATATGTAAAACCTGCTGTAGCAAGTGATGGAGGTAACATTGTTTTTAAAAATTATGATGAAAAAACAAAAAATGTATCTGTTATCTTACAAGGAGCTTGTAGTGGTTGTCCTTCTTCTACATTTACTCTTAAAAATGGAATAGAAAACATGCTTAAACAAATGCTTCCCGGTCGTATAAATATCGTTGAAGCGATCAATGGATAGGATAAAGTGACCTAAATATTAATTTTGCATCAATATTCCTACATCTTATCGAATATTTGTAACTTACATTCTCAATTAATTTTTTAATTTAAAAAGAAATAATTATGGCAATAATGAAAGTTATAGAAGTACTATCTAGCTCAAAAAAAAGCTGGGAGGATGCAACTCAAAATGCAGTATCACAAGCATCAAAAACAGTAAAAAACATTAGATCGGTATATGTAGCAGAGCAAAGCGCTGTAGTAGACGGAGATAATGTTACTGAGTATCGTGTAAATCTTAGACTTACTTTTGAAATAAAGTAAACTCAGTCTTATAATCATATAAAAATCCTATCCTAGTGATAGGATTTTTTTTGTTTGTATTTTTACTGTCATGAATATATACAAACTATTTTTATTCTTATTAATCTCTCTCCTACTCTGGAATTGTAAAAGCCAGGATGATACTAATATGCATACATACACAAATGATCTCATTCATGAAACAAGTCCATATTTACTTCAACATGCTCATAATCCAGTAGATTGGAAACCTTGGAATGAAGAAACATTAGCTCTTGCAAAAAAAGAACAAAAATTAATCCTTGTAAGCGTAGGGTACTCTTCTTGTCATTGGTGTCATGTAATGGAACATGAAAGTTTTGAAGATTCAATTGTGGCAAATTTTATGAATACTCATTTTATTAATATAAAAGTAGATCGTGAAGAAAGACCTGATGTAGATAATGTATATATGACTGCTGTAGAGTTAATGACAGGTAGGCCAGGTGGATGGCCACTTAATGCAATCACATTACCAGACGGAAGACCTATATGGGGAGGAACTTATTTTTCCAAAGAAGACTGGATGTATTCCTTAAAACAAGTAGTTTCTACATTTAAAGAAAACCCTAATACTTTAGTTGAGTTTGCTGATAAGTTAGCTTCTGGCATAAAAACAAGAGATATTGTCACTTCAAATCCTAACAAACCAACATTTAAAGAAGAAACAATTATAGCCTCCATAGACACTTGGTCTTCTTATTGGGATACTCGTAAAGGTGGACTTGATAGATCTCCTAAATTTATGATGCCTAATAATTATCAGTTTTTATTACGATATGCACATCAAACTCAAGACAAAAAATTATTAGAATATGTAAATACTACACTAACACAAATAGCATATGGAGGGATACATGATCATATAGGAGGTGGATTTTCGAGATACAGTACAGATAAAAATTGGCATATTCCTCACTTTGAAAAAATGTTATATGATAATGCACAATTAGTAAGTCTCTATAGTGACGCTTATTTAGTCACCAAAAATGAACTATATAAAGAAACAGTATATCAAACATTAGCATATATTGCTCGTGAAATGACAACTCCTGAAGGTGGTTTTTACAGCGCTTTGGATGCAGACAGTCTCAATGAAAAAGAAGAATTAGAAGAAGGAGCTTATTATGTATGGACAAAAGAAGAATTAAAATCAATCATTAAAGAAGATTTTGATCTTTTTACTGCCTACTATAATATTAATAACTATGGGAAATGGGAAAAAGAAAATTATGTTTTAATTCGAAGAGATTCAGATACTGATTTTATTAAAGAGCATGATCTAACGATAGATGCTTTTAAAGAAAAAGAAAGACAATGGAAAGAGGTTTTATTACGTTTTCGCGAAAGCAATAAAAAAAGACCTCGCCTAGATGACAAAATTTTAACAGGTTGGAATGGTCTTATGACAAAAGGCTATATCGATGCTTATCGAGTTTTTAATGAACAACAATTCCTAGATATAGCACTTAAAAATGCTAATTTTATTGTAGATAACATACTACGCAAAGATGGAGGACTTGATAGAAATTACAAAAATGATAAAAGTACTATAAATGGATATCTTGAAGATTATGCTAGTACAATTGATGCTTTTATTTCTTTATTTGAAGTTACTACGGATGTAGTATGGCTTGAAAGAGCAAAAGCATTAACTGATTATACATTTGTTCATTTCCAAGATAAAACCAATCAAATGTTTTTCTTCACATCTGATGAAGACCCAAGATTAATACGTCGTAATACAGAATATATTGACAAAGTAATTCCCGCCTCTAATTCTATGATGGCAAAAAATATATTTACATTATCTCATTATTATCTTGATAAAACGTATACACAAACTGTAGCAACCATGCTCAATAATATCCAATCTGAGATTGATAGGTCACCTACCGCTTTTAGCAATTGGCTTGATGTATATCTCAATTATACAAAACCGTATTATGAACTTGTTGTTGTGGGGCCAAAAGCAAAAGAAATTCTCGCCCAACTTAATTCTTTTTATTTACCTAATAAATTAATTGCTGCGAGTACAACCAAAAGCTCTCAAGAAATTTTTGAAGGTCGTTATCTCAAGGATGAAACCCTTATTTATGTATGTGTAAACAATGCCTGTAAACTACCTGTAAAAACAGTAGAAGAAGCATTAAAGCTTATAAAAAAATAAGCTACAAATTCTATTCTAAACCCTAAATCATAGATGTACTACTTATTCTTATCGATGAATATTCTTTTTAAAGAATTTAATAATTTAGAAAAGAAAGGCATTAAGTACCTTTTTGTATTTTTCTTACTTTTAAGTTCATTAAATAAATAGAAACACAATGCAAATAGAAACAGTAGAAGAAGGTAAAAAATGGGTTGACATTGCCATAGAATATGGGATTGAATACGGTACTAAAATCATTATGGCAATTGTCATATGGATTATAGGGAAATGGATTATTAAGCAGATCATGAAGGTTTTCAAAAAAATGCTTAAAAAGAATAAGAATATGGATGAAACTTTAGAAAAGTTTTTATCTAATCTTGTCAAAACTATTTTACTTGTCTTATTAATTATTGCTATCTTAGGACAACTTGGTATAGATACAGCTTCTTTTGCTGCAATTCTTGCCGCTGCCGGTCTTGCTGTTGGCCTTGCATTACAAGGGTCATTATCTAATTTTGCAGGGGGAGTTCTCATCATGTTATTTAAACCTTTTAAAGTTGGAGACCTAATAGAAGCACAAGGAGAAGTAGGAGTTGTTTCAGAAATTCAAATTTTCACAACAAAACTTGCTACTCCTGGAAACAAATTAGCTATTATTCCTAATGGCGCATTATCTAATGGTAACATAAAAAATTATACAGAATTAGGGCAATTACGTGTAGACCTTACCATAGGAGTATCTTATGATGCAGATATTAAAGAAACTAAAGAAGCACTTATGAGAGCAATGAACTCGCAAAGCAAGGTGTTAAAAGATCCAGCTCCTTCAGTAAATATGGGAGAATTAGCAGATAGCTCTGTGAACTATGAAGTGCGTCCATGGGCAACTCCTGCAGATTATTGGGATGTATATTTCCAGACTATTGAAAACTGTAAAGTTGAGCTAGATAAAGCTGGTATTGAAATTCCTTACCCACATGGTGTTGAGATTCAAAAGCAAGCATGATTAAACCCGAATTATGCATTAGAGCTTCGTAATGAAGTGCAAAACGACAATAAGCACTAGTGTTTTCTTGCTTTTAGCATAGCATCGCTATGGTTAAAGTAAAAAATAC
>CAYYSK010000045.1:0-18232 GCA_964474345.1 uncultured Flavobacteriaceae bacterium | reverse complement strand
TTACTGTTGACTCATCATCTACACCATCTTCATCACAAACTAATAAATCTGTAGGCAATACTGTCATCGGGTTAATATTTACAATAATATCAAAAGTTGTACTAGAAGAACAACCCGTAGTATCATCCGTAATGGCAGCAGTAATTGTTTCTAATTCTATTATAGTATTTGTAAGTGGATTTGGTAGTGGACTTGATAGTGGGTTTCCATTACCATCCAAATATGTTACAGAAACTCCTGTTTGCGTTCCTATTATAGTTGCTTGTACTGCAGATGTATCAAAAAGGCCAAAACCATCATCATCACATCCTCCCATATTTATTAAATCTGGTAATGGGTTTGCGATTGGGTTTGGATTTACAATTAAATCAAAAGTATTTGTAGACTGACATCCTGTAATATCATTTGTTAAGGTTGCAGTAATTGTCTCTGTAAAAAGAACTGTGTTTGATAATGGATTAGGTAATGGATTAGGTAATGTAACGTTATTACCATCTACATATGTAATTGTAATACCTGTTTGTCCTCCAAGTAATACTGTTTCTATCCCTGATGTATCAAAAGACATAGAAATTCCGTCATTTGGATTTGTTCCATCATCACAAGCTTCAAGAGCTGCAACAGTATTTATAGTAGGTAACGAATTTACAATAATCATAAAACTTGTTGTAGAAAAACAATCAGTAAATAAATTATTTTCTACCCTAACAAAAATTTCTTCTTGATTTACAACTCCATTTGTATAGGCATTAGGGTTTGCTATTGCACCTGTATTTGTTGTAGCATCTGCAAGCGATGTATGAAAAGTTAAGATAAATTGGGTAGGATCTTGTCCATTAAGTATTGTCGCTATAGTTGTGGTTAAATCAAATTGAGCAAAACCATTTGTATTATCTCCATCTAAATCATTATCACAAATATTAATATCTCCAGGAGAAATCGCATCGGGAGTATCAAAAATATCTAATAAGAAAGAGACAATACCAATACAATCAGTCAAATCATTATTTTCAACTCTAACAAAAATAGTTGCATCCATAGAGTTGTATGTATTTGTTCCTGTTAATGCTCCTGTATTAGTCATAGCATCAGCATTAGACAAATGAAATGATACAGAGAAATCTGTAGGGTCTAAACCATTAAGGATACCAGGAGTTAAACTATCTAAATCAAAAATAGCAAAGCCATCTCCATCAGGTCCATCACACATCAATTGTGTTACTGGAGCTACTGGGTTTGGAACTTCAAAAAAGGTAACAATGATATCATCAGTTCCCATATCACCATCAAATGTGGTAAGTGTTACTTCATATGTCCCAGTTTCTGTTACAGTAATCATAGCCATTCCATCTGTTCCTGGAATTGGAACAGCGCCAGTACCGTTATCAAATGTCCATGTATAATTTTCAGCTGTAGGATCAGTAGCGTCTAAAGTTACTGTTGTATCTTCACAAGCATTTATGTCTTCTCCAAGAGTAGGATCTACAATAGAACAATCTGTAGTTCCTGCATCAGTTTCCCCATCATTATCTTGTTGTATAAAAATTTCCCCTTGAGATTGATTAAAATTTGTAATTAAGAAAATATAAATCTCTCCTACCATAGCGTTAGGAATATTCACATTTTCTACTGCTGCTGCAGAAAAACTACAATCAACTGTATTTGCTGCCGTTAAATTATCACATACATCTGTATCTGTAAACGGTCCCCATACGGTAAAATCAACATCAAGTGGTGTTCCATTTAAAGTACCATCATCAGCAATATCAGTATTTTGAAAAATCGTAAACTCTAAATCTCCTGGTGTTTCAATTTGCAAAAAGTACCAAGTTGGAAAAGGTGTTGATCCTAAACAAGTATAATCTGGACCTGTTTCTCCAGACGATGTACAGTTAGGATCTGGACTTCCATTATAACAATTATCAAAAGGTTGGTTAAGTTCTGCTGTACAAAAAGGAACAGCATCTGCACAGGTTGCTCCTCCAATATCTTGTCCGTAACTACTTATAAAACCGAGAATAAAACAAATTAAAATAAGGCCTTTACGTAAGGTTTTCATCATAAATAGGTTTGTAAGAGCAAAATAGGAATTTTTTGTCAAAATTTTGTTAAAATTACATCGCTTTACACTTCCAAACGTTCAAAAAATGAAATTGGTATACACTTCTAAAAAAGTTATCTATATTACATTTATACCTAAAAAGTTATATATATCACATTTTATTATGATGATAAATCATGAGAATGCATTATAAAGATGTACACATTCTAAAGCTGGTTGAACGTCATGAACTCTTAATATAGAAGCTCCATTCTGTAATGCTATCATATTTAATGCAGTAGTACCATTAAGAGATTGTGAAGGATCAATCTTTAGTGTTTTATAAATCATAGATTTACGAGATAAACCTGTAAGTATAGGAACATCTATATTCTGTAAAAGTTGTAAATCATTTAAAAGTGCAAAGTTTTGCTCGGTAGTTTTAGCAAAACCAAAACCAGGATCAATAATAAGGTCATTAATTTTATTAGAACGAGCAAGTTCAACTCTCTCTCCAAAATAGTAAAGCATCTCTTTTATAAGATTATCATATTCTGTTAAGTTTTTCATAATTTGCGGAGTCCCTCTCATATGCATTAAAATATATGGAACTTGTAACTCTCCTACTATCCTCATCATATCATTATCTAGCATTCCTGCACTTATATCATTAACGATACAAGCTCCTGCCTTTATTGCCTTTTTTGCAACTTGAGACCTAAACGTATCCACAGAAATTAAAACATTTGGAAATTGCTTTACAATTTCCTCAATTACTGGAATTAATCTCCTCTCTTCCTCATCTATAGAGATATCTATAGCGTCAGGTCTGGAACTATATGCTCCCATATCAATAAAAGTAGCTCCACCTTCTAACATGTTACCAACTTGATTTACTACTTCATCAAGGTTTTTATATTTTCCTCCATCATAAAAAGAGTCTGGTGTCAGATTTAGTATCCCCATAATTTTAGGCGATGATAAATCAATGAGTTTTCCTTTACAATTTATAGTCATTACTATATATATTTACAATAGTTTTTAAAAGACTACTATATTAAATTTTATAAAAAAAATAGATATCTCTATACTTTAGAAGCATAAAAGCACTTGTTTTAAAACAAACTTACAACCTCATTTTTTATATTACGAATTTTAAGCGAAATTTACGCAAATTCTATACCCACATATGAGTAACACCTCAACACAATACGACACTATTATTACCCAATGTAGAGATCTATTTACAAAGAAAATGAAAGATTATGGAAGTGCTTGGCGTATTTTACGACTACCTTCTCTTACAGATCAAATTTTTATTAAAGCGCAACGTATACGTGGTTTACAACAAAATGATGTGCAGAAAGTAGATGAAGGTCAAGTATCTGAATTTATAGGAATTATTAATTACTGCGTTATGGCACTTATTCAATTAGAAATGGGTGTTGTAGAACAACCAGATTTAAACCTTGATACTGCTATAAAAGCCTATGATAATAAAGTCAACCTCACTAAATCTCTTATGGAGAATAAGAATCATGATTATGGAGAAGCTTGGAGAGATATGAGGGTAAGTTCGTTAACCGATCTTATATTACAAAAATTATTACGTGTTAAACAAATAGAAGATAATCAAGGCAAGACATTAGTATCAGAAGGTATTGATGCAAATTATCAAGATATGATTAATTATGCTGTTTTTGCTTTAATTCATTTGGAAGGATAAATCTTCAATAGATTAAGATAACTATTCATAGTCCGTTTTAGCGAAAGCAATAAAAACAAATTTAAAAGATGAAAATACTTGTACATATAGCTCGTTTTCTTGTTGGAGCTCTTTTTATTTTTAGTGGATTTATAAAATTGAATGATCCTTTAGGCTTTTCATATAAACTTCAAGAGTACTTTAGTCCTGAGGTATTAAATCTAGAATTCTTATCTCCTTATGCACTTCTCATTTCTATTGTTCTTGTTATTGTCGAAGTTGTATTAGGTATTACACTTCTTTTAGGGTACTATAAAAAAGTAACATTATGGTTATTACTAGCTATGATTTTATTTTTCACGTTTCTGACCTTCTATTCTGCTTATTTTAATAAAGTAACAGATTGTGGCTGTTTCGGAGATGCTATTCCATTAGTTCCTTGGGAATCTTTTACTAAAGACGTAATTCTTTTAGTATTAATCTTGTTTTTAATAGTTTATCAAAAATATATTCAACCTCTATTTGGAAATAAATTGTTGCAGACTAGTATTGTATTTTTATCATTTATTACCTGTATGTGCTTTGGTTATTATGTACTTCTACATTTACCTTGGTTAGACTTTAGAGCGTATAAAGAAGGTTCTAATATCACAGAAAATATGACAATTCCAGAAGGTGCTCCAGAAGCCATTTTTGAATACCATTGGAAATTTAATGTAAACGGAGAAGAGAAAATAATAACCACTACTGGGGCGTACCCACAAGTTGACGGGACCTTTATAGATTATGAGCTTAAACAAATTCAAGAAGGTTATACCCCTCCAGTACATGATTTTACGATTGAAAAAGGAGATCAAGATTTTACGACTACTTATTTAGAAAAAGAAAATGTCATTGCTATTGTTGCCTATAATATAGATAAGACTGAACGAGAAGGATACTATAATATTAAAAATATTACAGAGGAAGCAATACGTAAAGGATATACAGTTATAGGGCTCACATCTTCAGGTGCTAATGTTCATGAAAAATTTGTTAGAGATTATAAACTACCATTTGAGTTTTATTACACCGACGAAACTACATTAAAAACGATCGTACGTGCAAGTCCTGGTATTGTAAGTCTTAATAAAGGGACTATTCTTCAAAAACTACATTATAATGATTCTCAAGATCTTACTCTAATTGACTTACCAACCGCACAACCTCATTTGGATTTTAAATTAAAGTTTGAACTAGATAGTATTGCAGTTTTAGATCAAAAATATAGACGACTTATGCAAGTTCCTGAAGGACCTGAACGCAAAACTTTAGGAGAAAAAATGGGCTTAGGGCCAGAAGATTATACAGGAAATTTATGGGAGCGTCAAATTGCTCTTGACACGAGTAATTTAAAAATGATAGAAAGAGTTCTTTCATCTAGAGGATATCCTGGTAAAACTATGGTAGGCACCCCTACCAATACAGCAGCTTGGTATGTGATACAACACTCCAACAAAATTCCTACTTATTTAGATCTTATGAAAAAAGCTGGAAAGGAAGGAGAACTACCATTTAAACTCGTAGCAATGATGGAAGATAGATATCTTATGGGAGAAGGAAAATCTCAAGTTTATGGTACTCAAGGGATGACCTATAATAATGGAGAACCATTTATCTGGCCTATAGAAGATTCTGAAAATGTAAATAAACGCAGAGAAGAAGCAGGTTTTGACACTACTATAGAAGCGTATTCAAAAAACCTTTTTGGGGATGAATTCCAATACATCCCTATTACATTAGAAGAAGCTGAAATAAGGAAAAAAGCCTCAATTATAGAAGATTAATGATCTCATACATTTTAAAAAAATTAGGATATGCAATTTTTACACTTATAGGTGTAATTACTGTTATTTTCCTTCTATTTAATGTTTTACCTGGAGACCCAGCTCGTATGATGCTTGATCAAAATGAAGATCCAGAACAACTTGCCATTGTAAGAGCAAAATATGGATTTGATAAACCTATATATAAACAATACTTATACTATCTTAATGATCTTTCTCCAATATCTTTTCACACTAGTGATTCAAAAGGGTATACCAGTTTAGCTTCTCAAAAATATAATGCTACTCCCCTATTTACAATTGCTGGAACTACAACAGTTATCAAATCGCCTTATCTAAGAGAGAGTTTTCAAAAAACTGGAAAAAGAGTTACTGAGGTTATAGGAGAAACACTTCCTAATACTTTTGTTCTTGCCATTAGCGCTATAACAATTGCTATAATTTTAGGAATTCTTTTAGGGATTATTTCTGCTCAAATGAGAGATACTTGGGTAGATAGAATGATCCAAATCATTAGCACACTAGGAATGAGTGTTCCTAGTTTTTTTAGTGCTATTTTATTTGCTTGGTTATTTGGTTTTATCCTCCATAAATACACACACCTAAATATGACAGGGAGTCTATATGAAATGGATGATTTTGGGGAACATATTACTATACAATGGAAAAACCTCATTTTACCAGCTTTTGTTTTAGGTATTCGTCCTCTTGCAGTTGTAATACAACTCATGCGTAATTCATTACTAGAAGTATATAATCAAGAATATATTCGTACTGCAAAAGCAAAAGGCTTAAGCAATTTTCAAATTATACGAAAGCATGCTTTAAAAAATGCTCTCAATCCTGTAGTAACAGCTGTCTCCGGGTGGTTTGCTTCTATGCTTGCAGGTGCTGTATTTGTAGAATACATATTTGGTTGGAATGGATTAGGAAAAGAAATAGTAGATGCTCTTAACACTTTGGATTTACCTATAATAATGGGAGCAGTACTTGTCATAGCTACCTTATTTGTACTTATTAATATTTTTGTAGACCTTATTTATAGATGGTTAGATCCTAAAATACGTTTATCATAATTTTTTTAATTATTAAATTGTATTTCTTCAATGTCAATGAAAGAGGTAAAAACATTATTTTTTTGCATATCGATAATTGTATGTCTAACTTATTACAACATTCATAATTATCACTTTCTTATACTATTTTATAAAAAGAGTATCAATCTTATTGATACTTTTGTCAATCAATAAAAAACATACCACATGTCTAGAAAACATATTGTCGCTGGAAATTGGAAAATGAATAACACTCTTTCAGAAACACAAACTTTATTGTCTGCACTTACAGACAAAACAAATACAGGTGATGCCCAAGTAATTGTTGCTCCTACTTCAATTAATTTACAGGCTACTATAACGACATTAGAAGGCAGTGCCATCCAAGTAGCAGCCCAAAACATGCATCAAGCAGAAAATGGCGCATATACAGGAGAAATTTCGGCTAGCATGCTTAAAGATATAGGTGTACATACTGTTATTTTAGGACATAGCGAACGTAGAGCTTATTTTCATGAAAATGATGAACTATTAACACAAAAAGTGAATACTGCTTTATCACACGGCCTTACGATTATTTTTTGCTTTGGAGAAGAACTAGAAGATCGTAAAAATGAAAAACATTTTGAAGTAGTAGAACGTCAACTTAAAAATGCTCTTTTTCATTTAACTGCTACACAATGGGCATACATTGTTCTTGCGTATGAACCTGTTTGGGCAATTGGTACTGGAGAAACGGCTTCACCAGAACAAGCACAAGAAATGCATGCTTTTATACGTAAAACAGTTCAAGATTCTTACGATGCAATTATTGCAGATCAAGTAAGTATTTTATACGGAGGTTCTGTAAAACCAAATAATGCCAAAGATATTTTTTCAAAACCAGATGTTGATGGAGGCCTCATAGGTGGTGCATCCTTAAAAGCAGATGATTTTTTTGCTATCGTAAATGCCTTTTAATTCAATAATACCAAAATTCATTTATATATCTAAAAATAACTTTCATAGTATTTTTATACCTTAGTTGTATAATAATATATTATGAAAGTTTCTTATATACTCCTTTTTTTCTTAACCACGATCTGTACTTCTTGTCAAGCTCAACAAAGTATTACAGCTACAAATCCCGATGGTTCTGTTACATTTCTAAAAAGTCAAAATAATATCAATAATGTTTTTGTTACTGCTGATGGTAACATGGGTATCGGCAAAAAAAACCCAAAAGACAAACTTGAAGTTAACGGTCAAATACACGCAAAATCTGTAAAGGTTGATCTCAAAGAATGGGCTGATTATGTATTTAAAAAAGACTATAACCTAGTACGCTTACGCGAAATTGAGAACTACATAAACACACATGGGCATTTACCAGAAGTTCCTTCTACAATCGAAGTTCAGAAGCAAGGTATTGATCTTGGGCAAATGGATATACTCTTACTTAAAAAGATTGAAGAACTCACATTACATCTTATTAAAAAAGAGCACCAAGTAGAAGAGTTACAAAATCAATTAAACATCTTACAAATTCAAATTTCTGAGATTAAAGAATTTTTAAAAGAATAATAGTTTGAAAGTATTTCTAATCTTTATTTTTTTAGTTAGTTTTTGCACTACCATCTCTTGGGGGCAAGAAGATCGTTTTTATATACGTACTATTAATGAGCAAATTGAAATTCCTGTTTCTGTTAAAGACTCTATGGTTACATATACTGGCACACATCAAAAACTAAAAGAACTTTTTCAAGCGCATCGTGTAAAAATTTTTAGAAAAGGATTTAAATATGCCGAACGAGATAAATTAAAACGTACATACTTTGTCATTGCAGAAAATTCAGGTTTCCAAAAAGCCTTACTTGAACATGTATCAGATATATTTGAATTTGGTGAAAGCTTGCAGCCTGAAACTCTTAAAATATATGAACCTAATGATTATGGTACGACCAGTACTACTGGAGCAAACATAGGCACTCAAGCTTATCTTGATTATTATGATTTTCTTGGGGTACCAGAAGCTTGGTATTATACAACAGGCAGTAATGATGTGATTGTAGGCATTTCTGATGGGTATATAGATCCTGAAGATCCTGAGTTTAAAGGCAAAACTACTATGTTTAGAAAAAGTACAATTTCAAATGGACATGGAATGAGTGTTGCCGAAACTGCTGTAGGGCAAGGAGATAATGGATACGGAATTGCAGGAATATGTTATGATTGTAGTGTTTATACAACAACATATGGTGATTTTAAATTTTTAAACCAACTATTAGAATTATCAAGAGCAGGCGCAAAAGTAATTAACTGTAGTTGGGGAGGCACAAGATATTATGAAACCGCTCAAGAAACTATTAATGAAATGTATGAAAATGGCACTGTAATAGTAGCTGTATCCCATAACCAAAGTTTTAGCAAGTCAAAAGGAAAAAAACCCAGATATCCAGCTGCTTATAAGCATGTAATTTCAGTCGGGAGTGTTCAACATAGATACGATACCCCTTCTGAATCATTAGATATTCAAGAAGAAAAACAATTATACTATGCTTCTAGTATAAAATACCATTTAAGTCGTACAGGTGGTTTTAAAGATAATGATCCCAATAAAGAGTATAGACTATATTCTAGTTCTACAAATAATCTAGATCCTTTTGTAGATATAGTAGCCCCTGGGAATTATATTTTCAGATATTACCCTTACAAAGAAAATGGAGAAATAAAATATAATCCTACGCAAAAAACGTCGCCTGCGGCTCCATTAGTAACTGGAACAATAGGCCTTATGTTTTCTGTAAACCCCTGTCTATCTGTAGATGAAGTAAATAGTATTATCAAACTAAGTGCTACAAACATAGATTTTGTAAAAGCCAATGCTCCTTATAAAGGCATGTATGGTGCTGGTAGTTTACATACTGGAAGGGCTGTAAAAATGAGTTATGATATGCTACAACCTGATGCATATACTATGATTGAAAATCAACAATTTAACCGTTGGAACTTAAAATTAGATGCTGCTCATAAAATAAAAATTCAAAATCAGCGATTTACAGATAGTGTACAAGTAAACTTTACTGCAAAAAATGAAATTTTAATTGAAAACGAAACAGTATTTTTGCCAAATGAAAATGGAGAGATTTTTCTAAAGATTCATCCAGAAGCATCCTATAATTGCAAAGAAATTAAAGAATGACACCTATATATTTAGGATATACTTTTACAGTACATCCCATTGCCCCCGCAACAGAAATCTTAATAGCCGAATTAGGGTATGCTGGTTTTGAAAGTTTTACTGAAACTGAAACTGGTGTAATAGCATACATTCAAAAAGAAGAGGCATTTCCAGATGACAACGTAGTAGATTTCAAAGTTCTCCTTAAAGACATTCAGGTATTAGATTCTAACGAATTTAATATCTCATATGTAGCAGAAGAAATAGAACAAGTAAATTGGAATGAAGAGTGGGAGAAGAACTTTGATCCTATTGAAGTAGATGGAAAATGTGCTGTAAGAGCGCCATTCCACCCTAAAACTGATGTCAAATTTGATATTGTGATAGAACCTAAGATGTCTTTTGGTACTGGACATCATGAGACAACTCATATGATGATTAAACATCTTCTTAAACTTGACATAACTAATAAAAAGACCCTAGATATGGGCTGTGGAACAGGTGTCCTTGCCATTCTCGCCGAAATGCGAGGAGCACAACCTATAGATGCCATAGATATTGATAATTGGTGTTATCTCAATTCTATTGAAAATACAGAACGAAATAATTGCAAACACATAACTGTAAGTGAAGGTGATGCTTCTCTACTTTTGGGTAAATCATATGATGTTATCATTGCAAATATTAATCGAAATATACTTTTACAAGATATTTCTGTATACGCTAATTGTCTTACATCAGAGGGGGTTTTATTATTAAGTGGATTTTATACAGAAGATATTGCATTAATTACTGAAAAATGTAATAAAAAAGGCCTTTATTTTGTTGGTAATTACGAGCGTAATAATTGGGTTGCGTGTAAATTTGAAAAAAGAGCACTGTAGACACTGAAAGTTTAACAACATCTATAGTATAGATATTATTCAGTTTTAAATCTAATTTTGTAAATTTCTAAATTAAAAAACTACTCTTATGAGTACTAAGGAAAAATATCAAGAGGATGTAGATGTCCTAACCGAAGAACAAAAACAACACGAGATTATTTTATATAATGATGATGTAAACTCATTTGATCATGTAATTAATTGTCTAATTGGCGCTTGTGATCATACTGAAGAACAAGCACACCAATGTTCGCTTATTGTTCATTACAAAGGTAAATGTGCTGTAAAAACTGGAGATTATGATGATCTTAAACCTCGTTGTTCTAAATTATTACAAGCAGGACTAAGTGCTGAGATTATATAATTAGTAAGCTTTCTATTATTACACAGACATAACTCTCAATTTTAATTTAAAAACTATTGTGCCCCCGTAGCTCTTTTGTTACTTTTGCACAGCGTAAATAAAGCACCATATAAAAAGATATTATGAATCTACACGAATATCAAGGAAAAGAAATGTTAGCTAGTTTTGGCGTACGTATACAAAGAGGTATCGTAGCCACTACTCCTGCTGAAGCAGTTGCTGCAGCAAAAAAACTTACTGAAGAAACTGGAACGGGTTGGCATGTTATAAAAGCACAAGTTCACGCAGGTGGTCGTGGTAAAGGAGGCGGTGTAAAACTAGCCAAAAATCTTGAGCAAGTAGAAGAAATCGCTGGTCAAATCATTGGTATGAATCTTATCACTCCGCAAACGAGTGCAGAAGGTAAAAAAGTACATCAAGTTCTTATTGCAGAAGATGTATACTATCCTGGAGATAACGAACCAGAAGAATATTACATGTCTGTATTACTTAATAGAGCTACAGGTCGTAATATGATCATGTATTCTACAGAAGGAGGTATGGATATTGAAACAGTGGCTGAAGAAACACCACATCTTATCTTTACCGAAGAAATAGATCCTTCAACTGGTCTATTACCATTTCAAGCTCGTAAAATAGCTTTTAATCTTGGATTATCAGGAACTGCTTTTAAGGAAATGACAAAATTTGTCGGGTCACTTTATAAAGCATATGTACAGACAGATAGCTCTTTATTTGAGATCAATCCAGTACTTAAGACTAGTGATGATAAAATCATGGCAGTAGACTCAAAAGTATCTCTAGATGAAAATGCACTTTTCCGTCATAAAGATCTTGCAGAATTGCGTGATGAGCGTGAAGAAAATGCCGTAGAAGTAGAAGCAAAAGCTGTAGGTCTTAATTATGTAGATCTAGATGGGAATGTAGGGTGTATGGTTAATGGAGCTGGACTTGCTATGGCAACGATGGATCTTATTAAGCAAGCCGGTGGAGAACCTGCTAACTTCCTTGATGTAGGAGGTACTGCAGATGCTGAACGCGTTGAAATCGCATTTGATCTTATTCTTAAAGATCCAAATGTAAAAGCTATACTTGTAAATATCTTTGGAGGTATTGTACGCTGTGATCGTGTTGCTCAAGGTATTGTAGATGCTTATAAAAATATGGGGAATATAGAAGTTCCTATCATTGTTAGACTTCAAGGAACAAATGCTGATATAGCAAAAGAATTAATAGACAATAGTGGTCTTGACGTACAAAGTGCTGTCGAATTCCAAGAGGCTGCAGATAAAGTTCAGGCTGTTTTAGGATAGTCTTTCTCTTAACATTAAGAATAATAGCTCTTTAGGTATAAAATACTTAAAGAGCTATTTCTTTTTACGACATTTTGATATCTAATATATAATAGTATTATAATCTCATTACGAAGTCTCTTCTTATGCTTTCGCGAAAGCGTTACCGTATAATTATATCAATGTTAACCTCTGTTAATGATCGTTAAACAATGGTTAAACTGTATACAAGTGTGTAACGATATACAGAAAATGTTCGTCTCTTTAATATATCAATCTTTTAATCTTAAAAACGAACATTATGAAAAATCTAAAAATGTATGTAGCAGTTATTTTATTAGCAGTAGGAACCACAGTTTTTGCAAATAATACAAATCCAGAAAAAACAAATCCAGAAAATGTAACTACTCAAATTGCTGAACTTCTTAAAAACCCAGAAATGGAAATAAAAAAAGATATTATGGCAAAAGTAACTTTTATGGTAAATGATAATAAAGAACTTGTAGTTATCAATGTAGACACTGTAAATGAAAATGTAGAAGCTTTTATAAAAAAAAGACTTAACTACAAAAAATTGAGTATTACAAGAACTGGAGGAGAATGGATAGTACCAGTACGTATTGTACCATCTGTTTAAGAAAATTGAGTAAAACAATTGCATTAGAAAAGCTGAGTATATCTCAGCTTTTTTTATTGAATTATTTCTAATTAACAATATCTACTCTAAAAGAGTAATACATTCACTTTTTAGCATTCTTACAGCGCTATTATCATCAAATATTTAATACTATTCCAATCTCTTTGCAGAATCCTTTTTTTGCATATTATCTAAATGTTAACTACTCATTTACAAATAGTTAAAGGCATATTTTTTTTATTAAAGTATAGTTAAAATACAAAAACAATGTGTAATCAAACTAATATTTATTCGTCTCTTTGCCCTATAAATTATTAGTATTTAAAAACTTAAAAAAAGACATATGAAAAATTTAAAAATTTATTTAGTAGCAATGCTACTTACGTTTGGAATTTCTGCTTCTGCTACAACTCCTACTTCAGGAAAAGATGACAAAGATGTTACTACTCAAATCGCTGAACTTCTTAAAAATCCAGAAATCAAAGTTGAAAAAGAGATTATGGCAAAAGTAACTTTTATTGTAAATGACAATAATGAGTTAGTAGTTATCAATGTTGATACTCAAAATGAAAATGTAGATGCTTTTATTAAAAGTAGATTAAACTACAAAAAAGTAAATATTAATGTAAAAGGTGAATGGGTTGTTCCTGTTCGTATTATGACTGAAGCATAATTATTTTTTTTATTTAATTTTTACAAATACATTATGAATAGACTCATTGCTAATTTATTTTTGCTTCCTATCTTTAGTCCAGTTATGAAACATCTATTTATAAAATATTTTTTCTTAGTTATTTTTTGTATTACTATAAGTGTAAGTAAAGCCCAGAATCGTACTATACAACTTTCTAATGATGCAGAAATAAGTCTTATTACTATAGGACCGGGTCCAGAATTGTATGATTCATTTGGACATACTGCAATACGAGTAAAAGATTTTAAACGTAATAAAGATTGGGTATTTAATTATGGCCGTTTTAATTTCAATACTCCTAATTTCTATATCAAATTTGCAAGGGGTAAGTTGTTATATACATTATGGGTTACTCCTTTTGATGAGTTTATTGACGATTATAAATACCAACGTCGATGGGTAAAAGAACAAACACTTGCTTTAAATATTCAGGAAAAAAAAATGTTATTTGATTTTTTAAAAAACAATGCTAAAGACGAAAATAGAGAATACCTCTATGACTTCTTTTTTGATAATTGTGCAACAAGACCTGTGGATGCCATTACTGGTATTATGAGTACACAATTAATATTTGATTATAGTACCTTTCCTGATAAACGTACTCATAGACAACTAATAAGACAAAATGTTCCTTGGAATTCTTGGGGAGCTCTTGGAATGGATGTAGCTATAGGTTCTGTAACTGATAGACCAGCTAGTAAAAAAGAATATTTGTTTCTTCCAGATTATACAATGCAAATATTTGAAAAAGGGATTATTTCTAAAAATGGTGTAGATGCATCTCTTATATCCAAAACAACAATGCTTTTTGTTCCTGAAAAAGAAAATGTATATAAAGAAAGATTTATCACAAGTCCTATTGTAATTATAGGGCTCTTATCTTTACTTTTATTATATAAGACATATAAAGATTACAAAAACAAAAAAGGAGTAAATTACACAGACATTATCATCTTTATAACTACTGGAATTATAGGTCTATTACTCGCTTTACTTTGGTTTGCTACAGAGCATGGGTCTACAAAATGGAATTATAACCTATTATGGGCTTTCCCTTTTCATCTAGTAGCAGTTTTTGTAATCGCAAAATCAAATCCTCCTAGATGGATTTATCCATATATTAAACTTACTATTATTTTATTAACGCTATTATGTTTTCATTGGATCGTAGGTATACAAGCATTTCCATATAGTTTCATCCCTTTATTTATTGCTTTAGGCGTGCGTTATATATATATATTAAGTTCTTTGAGAAAAATTAGGGATACTATATAAAACGAAGTTTATTGCCCTCTATAGAATATTACGGTACTTATTGTTTTAAGAACAATACTTAAATCCATAAATAAATTACGACGCTTTATATAATAAAGGTCATATTGTAGTTTTTCTAAAGCATCATCTGTAGAACTCCCATAACTTCCCATGACTTGAGCCCAACCTGTTAATCCTGGTTTTACGACATGTCTTGTTTCATAAAAAGGGATTTGTTCAGACAGTTCTCTCACAAAAACTGGTCGTTCAGGTCGAGGTCCTATAACACTCATCTCTCCAAATAAAACATTAAAAAATTGTGGAATTTCATCTAATCGTGATCTTCTTAAGAATTTACCAAAACGAGTAATTCGAGCATCATTTTTTTGAGCCCACATCGCTCCATTTTTCTCGGCATCAGTTACCATAGTACGTAATTTAATAATCTTAAATGCAAATCCATTACGACCTATACGACTTTGCGTATAAAAAAGTGGTCCTCTATTTCCTATAAGATTACCTATTAAAATAAAAGGAAATATCAATAAGAAAAAACAAATCCCTACCAGTGCCATAATAATATCAAATAATCTATGGAAAAGTTGATAAAATTTATTTTGATTACTCCTACTAAATGGAAAATAACGATAAAAATCCTTATCTACATATTGGACTGGAATACGTTGTGTAATCTCCTCATAGACTTGCATATATTCTCTAATAGGAAACCCTGATTCTAATAAATTAATAAGCTGTAAGTATAAAGGCTTTGAAACTCCATCACTATAATCACTAGCAACAACAATTTCAGAAATCCCATTACTAGATACTGTATGCGTAAGTTCCTTTATAGGGTATTCCTGTATAAATTCTGGTACATCATATACTTTTTTTGAGCTATCAGTATTAATGAATCCTACAATTTTGTAGTTAGGATCTGCTCCTTCCAAATTATTAATGATTTTTTTTATATCAAATGAATCACCTACTACTAGCACTCTTTTATAAAAACGAGGTGATGATATTAATATAATATACAACCACCTCCAAATAAGCAACCCTATAGTCATTGCTAGGAAAAAATAGATAATTTGAAGTCTATTCTCTGGTAATTCTGGTGTATAAAAAGGAGTTAATAAGTAAAATAATGCTGTTATTGAAACTGTTAGTATTGTATTCTTAAGTATCGTTTGGAATTTTGATGCTTGTTGTAAATTATATAATTCGAATACTGTTCCAAAAACACTCAAATATCCAGCAAGAACAATAGTCCACACCCAATTCTCTTGACTTATTTTAAAATAATCAAAATCAAAAAAATTACCTATAAGTTGTAAGCAAGCAAGCACAAAAACAATATCCAGTATACGTAAAAGGATTTTGCGTTCAGAAATTTCAAAATGAATATCTGGTAATAGTGCCATAAAGAAGGTTAGTTATCGTAAAGATATTATATTTTTTCAGGAGAGCACATCGTTCCAAGAAATTTTGATATGTTCCCAATCAAAACTTTCTGCTTTTACTCTACCATTGTTACTTAATTTATTTACTAAGATAGGATCTTCTATAAGAGAGGTTACTTTTTTTGTAAATTTCGTAATATCCTTTGACGGTGTTAATAAGCCATCAACATTATTTTCTATTAGAAATGGCATACCTCCTACATCTGTTGACACTATGGGTAAGCCTAATGCCATTGCTTCAATAACACTAATTGGAGTATTATCAAAATCTGTAGTATTTATAAATATATCATGGTATTCTCCTAATGCTATCCATTCTCTTTTAGGTAATTTTCCAGTAAAATTCACGTCTAAATTATGTGTTTTAGAGTACCTTACACATTCATCATAACTATCATCTTTTTTAGGCCCTACCATCGTAAGTGTTGCTTTAGGGAATTTTTTTCGCAATTCTTGTAATACTTTAATTGCCATTATAGGATTATATAGTCTTGCAAAAGAACGTACCCAAAGAAGGTTAGGTGTGGCTTTATTACGTTCTACAAATGGGTACTTTGTTGTTTCTATAGTATTAGGTATATATTTTAGATTATGATATCCGCTTTCTTTAAAATCATTCAGTAAGTATTGAGAAGGCACTATATTATAGGTTGCCTTTTCGAAAAAATGTTTGCTTGTTTTTGGATTATTTTTAAGTCTATATGGCAAATTTCCTCCTCTTAAAATTGGGATATATTCTAATTTTAATACCCTACACAAATACCCTATTACTACTGCATACCAATAATTTGTTGTGCTATATGTATCTATTAATACTGTCTTTGTTTCATTTTTATTAAACACAACTGTTTGTATCATATCAAACATCCGAAAAATCTTGTTCTTCATTGACGACGATACAATTACATCATGACCTTCATTTCTAAGGAAAACGCCTAATGTTTCTACACTAGTAACTGTAGCCCCTTTATGAGATAACGCGTTTCCTATGTATAGGATTTTTCTTCTTTTCATTTACAATATTTAAAAGACAAAGTGCATATATAAATGCAGGTGCTGCTATACGCATAGAAGAATGATTAATAGTCAAGAACCAAAAACCTAGCATAGAAAAGAACAAAAAATTACGCCTATTAGTTAATCTAAAAATTAAAGGATAAATACCTAAAATCAAGAGTGCAAATAATCCTGAAATTCCATGTTCTGATAACATTCTACTTAACTCATTGTGGGATGCCGCAGATATCCCTTCAGTTTCTTCCCTATACTCTTTAATTTTTCCTACGCCAACACCAGTTATGGGGTTATCAAAAAAAGCTTCTAATTCTGATGATATAAGTACACCTCTACCCGTACTTAAATCTTGTTTCACTTTTCCAGAAGCATCTTTATTTGCATATCTTTTATCTATAAGTCCTGAGGTTCTTACCGAAGTCAATAGATATGTAAATGAAGCTGTTAATACAAGAAATAATATTGGACCAATAATTCGTTTTCTAGTTTTAAAATTAACTGCTCTAAAATAAAAGAAAATAAAAGCAACACTTATTATAAGGGCTGTAAGTACACCTCCTCTTGAGAATGTAACAATACCTCTATAGGTAAGCAAAGAAAGTAAACCCAAATTAATAGCCAATAGAATTATATTCTTACTATTCATAAAAAGTTGTACAACAAGTCCAAACATACCTATACCAATAGCTGTAGATACTTGATTAGGACCAAATCCTCCTGAAGCTGCAAAATTAGAACCTGTTCCCGTTAATAGTGATCGAGTATCTGGTGTATAAAATAATAAATATACACCCATAGCTATGGTAGGCATTAAAAGTGACCAGATCACATACTGTAATTGTT
>CAYYSK010000044.1:0-18328 GCA_964474345.1 uncultured Flavobacteriaceae bacterium | reverse complement strand
AAGAGCGATGCAAGCATCGGGGAATTGAACCCTTGGCTATCGCCCAGCGATTAAATCTGATATGCTTTTGTTATATTCTTATTACTTTTTTCTAAAGTAAATTGAGATAGGCACTCCAGAGAAATCATAGGCTTCTCTGAGTTTATTCTCTAAAAATCTACGATATGGTTCTTTAAGATATTGTGGCAAATTGCAAAAAAGCGCAAATTGCGGTTGTGGCGTAGGCAACTGCATACAATATTTTATCTTAATGTATTTCCCTTTGTAGGCTGGTGGAGGAAATGCTTCTATAAGTGGTAAAAAGAAATCATTAAGTTCACTCGTCTTTAAACGACGTGTTTTGTTTTCATATACTTGAACAGCTGTTTCTATAGCTTTAAAAATACGTTGTTTATTAAGCACTGAAATAAATACAATAGGTACATCTGTAAAAGGTTCTATTTCTTGACGGATTTGTTTTTCGAAAGCTTTCATTGTCTTTGTATCTTTCTCAATCAAATCCCATTTATTAACCAGAATCACAATCCCTTTTCTATTTCGTTCTGCAAGCCAGAAAATATTTTGTACTTGTCCATCAAAACCACGTGTTGCATCTACTACAATTAGGCATACATCTGCGTGTTCTATGGCTCTTACACTTCGCATTACAGAATAAAATTCTAAATCTTCTTTTACTTTTGCTTTACGGCGTATTCCAGCAGTATCTACAAGATTAAATTCAAAACCAAAGCGATTATATTTTGTATCTATAGAATCTCTCGTAGTTCCTGCAATATCAGTTACTATATAGCGATCCTCTCCTATTAATGTATTTATAAAACTAGACTTTCCTGCATTAGGACGGCCTACTACAGCAAAGCGAGGTAATTCATTTTCTTCTTCTTCTTCTTTTTCAGGAAGTGCTTCTACCACGGCATCTAGCAAATCTCCAGTACCACTACCATTTGTTGCTGCAATTGTAAAATAATCTCCTAATCCAAGATTATAAAACTCTACAGCATTCTCTGCCCTCTTATTATTATCTACCTTATTTACTGTGAGAAAAACAGGCTTCTTGACTTTACGAAGTAGGTTTGCCACTTCTTCATCCATTCCTGTGACACCATTTTCTACATCTACCATAAATATGATAGCATCTGCTTCATCAATAGCCAACTCTACTTGTTTATCAATCTCTGCTTCAAAAACATCATCACTTCCTATCACATACCCTCCTGTATCTATAACGGTAAATTCACGTCCATTCCAATCTGTTTTTCCGTAATGTCTATCTCTTGTAACACCGCTCACAGCATCTACAATCGCCTCTCGACGTTGAATCAAACGGTTAAAAAAAGTAGATTTTCCTACATTAGGACGTCCTACAATAGCTACAATAGTACTCATGGTCATGATTTAAGCTACAAAGATAGTTTTTCTATATACGAAATACGAAGTTCTTTCCTGTAAGTTCTATCAGAAGCAAGAATATTGTCAACTATCAAAAATGCTTTTCAATTTTTCCCATATAAAGAGTTTTGTTGTAAGCTTTCATAAAAGCGTACTACTAACGATCTATGATTCTTACAATTTTTCTTATCGGTTTTATAGTCACTATTATTGGTGCAGTTCCTCCTGGAGCTTCAAACCTTGCTGTTATTAAAACTACAGTACGAGAAAACATATATCAATCTCTTAAGATAAGTTATGGATCTGGCATAGGAGAAGTTTTACTTGCTTTTATTGCTTTTTCATCAGGAATGGTAGTACAAGAATTTTTTGCTATGCACATCTGGTTGCAATTTTTAATAGCTGGCATCTTAGGAATAGTAGGTGTCTATTTTATTAAAACAAAACAAGTAGAAAAACGCGATTCTAGAAAATACAATTCTAAATATCTAACGGGGTTTGCATTAAGTGTTATAAATCCTCCTGTTTTAATATACTGGGTTATTGTTTTTTCAGTATTACGTACTTCTTTTAGTTTAGGGCTAGAAAGCTCATCTTCAGCACTCATTCTATTTTTTACAGGAGTATTTTTTGGAAAAGTAGCGACATTATATGGTTATGGGAAATTAGGAACTCGTATTCAAAAAAAGAGACCTGATACAAATTCATCATCTTTAAATAGAATGATCGGTGTTGTACTTATTAGTCTTTCATTAATTCAAACAGCAAAACTTTTATTATTTTAAAAAGTAGTTTGTATCTAAAATCATTATTAAACACGAACTCTTTAGGAATCAATAATATTCTCTAAGTCATTCATTATTATAAAGATTCTGACTTTTTCATTTTATATTAAATTAATAAAAAATAAGTGTCTTATAGGGACTAACAACTCCCTAGATTATATAAAAATGACCTGTAAGCGTCAAGCTATAATCAATAGTACATCTATTCTTTTTTATAAAAATGGATATAACAATCTAAAATAAGCGAGATACTCAAAGCATCTGGTGTTTCAAAATTTACACTCTACAGTCACTTTGAAACAAAAGAAGAAATATACATTGCACACTTAAGGCATCGTAATGAAGAGTTTTTAAAGCAAGTCTTAGCATATACAGATCAAGCTCGTAAAGGAAAAGATAAAATAGTGGCCGTATTTAATTATCTAGAGCTTTTTTATAAAATGGAAGATTTTAATGATTGTTTGGTCTATAAAAAATTTTTCTGAAATTCCCATGGCAAATGAATTAATAAAGTCTGAAGTTATCTCTCAAAAAAATGGACTTATTAATTATACCCGAATTATGCATTAGAAAATCTATTACAGCTTGAATGTGGCAGAAAATATTAAAGTTGACACTCCTAATGATCACAAAATATTAGCTCAATATATATGATTCTTGAAGGTGTTGTAGCTCAAAGTAATCTCAATAAAAAAGAATGGCCTATAATTTCAGCAAAAGAGATGTGTCTCACATTATTTGATTAATCGCTTTAAATTACAGATTATAATGTCTTCATTAATCCATATCCCAATGGATCAATATTCTTATTAAGAGAGTGAAAAGCTGAAAGATTAGAAAGTATAATAACACCTTTTTTATTCTTAACATCTATTGTCATAGATGAAGAATATCCACCCGTACGTCCATTATGCCAATGCCATTGATCCCCAGATTGATTTTTTATAATATGCCACCCTAAAGCAATATCTATATTTTTGTTTATAGTATGAGTACGCTTTCGTGAAAGCGATAACACCTTATCTTTATCATTAAATTGAGCCTGTGCAAACTTCACAAGATCTAGAACCGAAGAAAGAATTCCTCCTGCGCCTTCTAAAGAAGCCATATCCCAATTTGACGTAACTTTACCCTTTTTATTTCTTCCTTGAACTAACAAATCTCCAACTTTATCTCGCAATGTGGAAGAACTAATCATGTCGTATTTTGAAAATACTTTTTGCTGCAAAAGAGCATCATATGTCATTCCTGATTGATCACTTAATATATGCCCTAAAAGTCCTGCACCAAGATTTGAATACGCATATACAGTACCTGGATTTTGATCTAGTTGTACTTTCTCTTTTATATATGCTTCTAATATATCTGATGTATACTCTTCATATGGATTGTCTGTTTGAAAAGCTTTCATTTTAAAAATATCAGCGGGTAGTCTAGGCAATCCAGAAGTGTGATTAGCTAGTTGTTTATATGAAATTTGAACATTATTATGTGTAGATATATTAATAATATCCTCCATAACAACCTCTCCATAAGTAATAGCATTTGAAAGTAATGTAGCCGTAAACACTTTTGAAATAGATCCTATTTCAAAAACTCGATCTTGATTATTTATAGTAATCAAACGATCATTTATACGTTCAATTCCGTAATAAATTATCTGGTCACCATTTATAAGGCCTATTGATAATTGAGTATCGTTGGGAAAGTTTTTAGTTTTCTCAAAAATGAGACTTAATTGCTCTTGAGACAATTCTTTAGATTTCAATTCGTTTTGAGCATCTTTAGATTGACTACTACAAGCCGTAATAATAAATGATAAAATAGAAAATAATACTCCTTTTTTCATAAATCAACATATTTAATCTATAGGTATCTTTCTAAAAAGAAATGTTACACAATACTATAAAACTTCTATACGTACAACATATCCTTCCCAACTACGTACATTAAACACAGTATCATCTTCAAAAATAAAGTATTGACCTTTAACACCTTTTAGAATTCCTTCGTATGCTGGTGTTTTATCAAGATTTAGTGTTTTTAATTTTTCTGGATACTTTGATACAGGAAAATGAATTTGAGTTTCTTTATTCTCTGTAATAAAATAAGGTTGTACTTCATCAGGAATATATGATTTTAATAATTCTCTATGCTCTATAAGGCTGACATCTTCTATTTCATTTTTAAGCATCTTACGCCAATTGGTTTTGTCTGAGACATGTTCTTTAAGCGCTATTTCAGTAATCCCTGCTAAATATCGATTAGGTACTTCTACAATTTCTAATGCCTCATGTGCCCCTTGATCAATCCATCGTGTAGGCACCTGATTTTTACGTGTAACTCCCACTTTCACATTACTTGAATTTGCCAAGTATACAATGTGCGGTTGTAATTGCATTTTTTTCTCGTAATCCAAGTCTCGATCTTCAATATTTAAATGAGCTTTAGATAATTCAGGTTTCATAATCCAATCTGCAGCCTGGGGAACTTTATAAAAATCATCATAACAGTATCCTTGTCTATATATCTTTTTGTTTTCTCCACAAGCAAGACATTGATAACCTACAAACTCAACATGTATTTTCTTATCTATAAGTTGATTCATATTCAAAAAGTCACTTCCCATAATTAAATAATAATTCACTGGGTTAGTCATCTCTGTTTGCATTTTTTTAAGGACTCCTTGATATTGCATGATTTATAGAGTTTTGATTTTATGAAATTTGAGAAAAAAGGCTAAATTAGCTCTTACGATTTCCATAATACATCGAGACGTAAATATACCAACTTTATGCCTATACCTTTAGTACATTCTATTGCCTCTTGGTTTTTAAAAAAGCGTATTCATCAAATGGAGCTTTTTTTAAAATATCCTAATGAAGTACAGCATGAGTTACTACTAAAATTAGTAGAAAAAGCTAAGGAAACGGAAATAGGTAAAAAGCATGCATTTAATGAGATAAAAAACTATGATCAATTTGCAAAACGAATCCCTATCTCTTCTTATGAAGATGTACAACCCTATATAGAACGAAGTCGAAAAGGAGAAAGCAACATTTTATGGGCTACTCCCATAAAGTGGTTTGCACAAAGTAGTGGTACTACAAATGCTCGAAGCAAATACATTCCTGTAAGTACAGAATCCCTTGAATATTGTCATTATGCAGCTAGTAAAGATTTACTATGTATGTATCTTAACAATAATGAGAATTCGCATTTATTTTCTGGTAAAGGATTACGACTAGGGGGCAGTAAAGAGTTATATGAAAATAATGGTACTGTTTACGGAGATCTTTCTGCTATATTAATAGACAATATGCCTTTCTGGGCAGAAATTAGTAGTACTCCCAACAGTGATGTATCTTTATTAAGTGATTGGGAAATAAAAATGCAAGCTATTGTCGATGAGACAATTCAAACAAATGTAACAAGCTTAGCCGGGGTACCATCTTGGATGTTGGTACTTCTTAATAATGTTCTAGAAACAACAGAAAAACAAAATTTATTTGAAATATGGCCTAATCTCGAAGTGTATTTCCATGGAGGTGTAAGTTTTGAGCCTTATATTGATCAATACAAACACATATTGCCAAAAAATTCTTTTAAGTATTACGAAATTTATAATGCATCAGAAGGTTTTTTTGCAATTCAAGATCAAAATAATAGTAAAGACCTTCTATTAATGTTAGATTATGGTATTTTTTATGAATTTATCCCCATGGATGCTTATGGAACATCAAAACAAAAAATCATTCCATTATCTGAAGTTGAAATTCATAAGAATTATGCTGTAGTCATCACTACAAATGCGGGATTATGGCGTTATAAAATTGGCGATACAGTTCGATTTACATCTGTAAATCCTTATCGCATACGAGTAAGTGGAAGAACAAAACACCATATTAATGTCTTTGGAGAAGAACTTATTATAGAAAATGCTGATGTTGCTTTAGGTATCGCTGCAAAAGAAACTCGCAGTGAAATTAAAGATTATACGGCGGCTCCTATTTTTATGAAAGGAAAAGAGAAAGGTGCTCACGAATGGATTATAGAGTTTAAAAGTCCTCCTTCGAATCTAACAGATTTTAATACAAAATTAGATAATGCACTCCGTTCTGTAAACAGTGATTATGATGCCAAACGTTTTAATAATACTACACTAAATGCTCCTGTAATACATACCGCTAGACAACACTTATTTTATGACTGGCTTAAAGAAAATAACAAGCTTGGAGGGCAGCATAAAGTCCCTAGACTTTCTAATAAAAGAGACTTTGTCGATGAGTTATTAAGATTAAACATAACTTAGTAAAGCTTCTATATTATTTCATAAACTCTTTTAGTTTTTACAAGTATTAATAGCAAATTACTATAAATCCTCAATTATATTACGGGTTTACAAGAGTAATTACTGCATTTTAACGGTTATAAGTCTCCTCTTATCTAAAAAAAGGTGAAAAGTTTTTTCATAACTAACACTGGCCTTACTTTTACGACATCAAAGACCCCCAAGTCAATAATAATAGATTAGATTAGAATGAAATTATTAATTAATATACTTATCGCTTTCCTATTTGCAATTCAATTACAAGCGCAAGAGGTTCTAAATATACATCAAGATTTTGCAGTTTTAGATCAAGAAGTAGTAACTACTACTAATCCAGATATTGGAAATAATGGCTTTAAATTTGAAACATTTGAAACTGGAATAAATTCCAAGTACTCAGATTATGGAGTAGGTTTTTTTAGAGAAAAATTTATTTCTTTTTCTGCAAGAAAAGTAGGTGCTCTGGCTAAGATAGATCCCAATACTAAAGAGCCATATACAAAACTATATTGTTCTGATATCACACACGAATGGGATTTACAACGTCCATTATTATTTTCTCATATATTAAATAAAGGTGAGAATTTAGGAACTATATCTTTTTCTAAAGAAGGGGATAGAATTTACTTTTCTAAAAGTTTAAAAGAAAATACAAAAATATTTCGACTATATACAGCTGTTATTAATCCTAACAGAGAAGGTGAATGGATTAACATTACTGAATTACCTTTTAATAATACATCATACTCTATAGAAAACCCTCACTTAAGTAAAGATGGTAAAACACTTTACTTCGCTTCAAATATGCCAGAAGCTATTGGAGGTTACGATATTTTTAAAGTTGCTGTAAATAGTGATGGATCTTATGGTAAAGTAGAGCGTATAGAAGGAGCTGTAAACACAGTTCTTGATGAGAAATTCCCTCAAACTTCATTAGATAACAAATACTTATACTTTTCATCCAATGGTCATAATAGTATGGGAGGGTTTGACATATTTAGATCTCGTAGTGCTTCTTTAGGATATGTTGCTACTCGTAATCTTGGTAATACCATAAACTCACCTAAAGATGAGATTGCTTTTATCCCTGCTACTAAAACTATAGGGTATTTTACTTCTGATAGAGAAGGAGGTGAAGGACGTTACGATATATACAAAATACGTGAGTATGTTATTAGTCAGAATGTATCAGGAATTGTACGCGATTCAGAAACACAAATACCTTTAGCAGATGCTACAGTTGTATTGCTTGATGCAAATGGAGAAGAAGTAGCTACAGTTAATTCGGATAAGAATGGCACATATAGTTTTCCTGTAGATTCTTTTTTAGATTATACTATACTAGCTTATAAAGAAGGTTTTGATCGTAACTCAACATCTTTTGATACTAATACAAATCTTGTTCCTACTTTTGAAACAAACATCTCATTAAATGCAAAACCTGCAGAAATTGTAGAAACTGAAGAAAAATCATATATAAAAATCAATAATATTCTGTTTGATTTTAATAGTGATCAAATTAAAGATATTTCTACAATTACTTTAAACACTGTTATTGCAACATTAAAAGAAAATCCTGAGATTAAAATTGATATTAAAGCACATACAGATATACAAGGAAGTAGTGCTTATAATTTAAAATTATCTAGAAAGAGAGCTGCATCAGCCATGAAATACCTTCTAAATAAAGGTATTTCTGAAGATCGCCTTACTTCTGAAGGCTATGGAGAATCACAGCCATTAATAGATTGTAAAACATGTAGTGACGACCAACACGAAATGAATCGTCGTGTAGAGTTTATTATCGTAAGAGAATAAAAAATAATACGCTTCAAACCAAAAAAGACCTTTACAAAATAATGTAACGGTCTTTTTTATTTTATATAATAATGATTCTCTCTTCCTCTATTAAGATACTGCTTTAAGTTTTTTGAGAGTTGATTTATTAAGTTTTCCTTCTGCATATTCTCTAGTTACTACAAGTTCTTTCTCTGAAGAACTAGGCATTTCAAACATAGCATCTGTTAATATTGCTTCACATAATGATCGTAAGCCTCTAGCTCCAAGTTTATATTCAATAGCTTTTTCTACAAGGTAATCCAAAGCATCATCTGTAATACTAAACTCAATCTCATCCATTATAAAAAGTTTCTTATACTGTTTTACAATAGCATTCTTAGGTTCTGTAAGGATAGCCCTTAGTGTACCTTTATCTAAAGGATTCATATGTGTTAAAACTGGCAAGCGTCCTATAATTTCAGGAATAAGCCCAAAGTCTTTAAGATCCTTAGGAATTATATACTTAAGCATATTATCTAGATCTATAGTATCTTCATTTTTACTAGCACTATATCCCATAGCTTGCATATTAAGACGTTTTGTAATATGGCGTTCTATACCATCAAAAGCCCCACCAGCAATAAATAAAATATGTTCTGTATTTACTTCTATAAATTTTTGATCAGGATGCTTACGTCCTCCTTTAGGCGGCACGTTCACAACAGTACCTTCAAGAAGTTTTAGTAATGCTTGTTGAACTCCTTCTCCACTAACATCTCTTGTAATAGATGGATTATCACTTTTACGAGCTATTTTATCTATCTCATCTATAAATACAATACCGCGTTGCGCTTTTTCTAAATTATAATCTGCCGCCTGTAGTAAACGAGTGAGTATACTCTCAACATCTTCGCCTACATATCCAGCTTCTGTAAGTACCGTAGCATCTACAATAGCAAGAGGAACATTAAGCATTTTTGCAACAGTTTTTGCTATAAGTGTTTTACCCGTTCCTGTTTGCCCAACCATGACAATATTACTTTTCTGAATCTCAATATCGTCATCATCTTTAGGTTGTAACAAACGCTTATAATGATTATATACAGCAACAGCCATTACTTTTTTAGTATACTCTTGTCCTATTACATACTCATCTAGAAAAGCTTTGATCTCTTGAGGTTTCTTAAGCATCAAATCACCATCAAGTTCATTGGTATCTACTTCTTTTGACTCTTCTACAACAATTCCGTGTGCTTGTTCAATACAACGGTCACATATATGTGCGTCTAATCCAGCTACTAATAAATTTGTTTCCGGTTTTTTTCTACCACAAAATGAACATTCTAAATCTTCTTTCGCCATGTAAACTAACTATTATTAATAAAATATATACGCTTTCGCGAAAACGTATATCTAGGGATTAATCTCTTTTTAATATCTCATCGATCATACCGTACTCAAGTGCTTTATCAGCTTTCATCCAGTAATCACGATCGCTATCTTCATATACTTTATCATATTCTTGTCCAGAATGCTTTGCAATAATTTTATAAAGCTCTTCTTTTAGAATTAAGATTTCTCTAGCAGTAATTTCAATATCGGTAGCTTGCCCTTGAGCTCCACCCATAGGCTGATGTATCATTACTCTAGAGTGCGGTAATCCACTGCGCTTTCCTTTTTCTCCTGCGCATAATAACACAGCTCCCATAGAAGCTGCCATTCCAGTACATATTGTAGCAACATCTGGTTTTATAAATTGCATAGTATCATAGATACCTAATCCTGCATACACACTTCCCCCTGGAGAGTTTATATATATTTGGATATCTTTATTTGCATCTGCACTTTCTAAAAACAATAATTGTGCTTGCACAATATTTGCAACTTGATCATTAATGCCTGTTCCTAAAAAGATGATACGATCCATCATTAATCGAGAAAACACATCAAACATTGCAACGTTCAGCTGTCTTTCTTCTATAATATTTGGAGTAAGCCCCATAGGATTCATACTACTAACAATCTTCTCATAGTATGTAGAACTTATACCTTGGTCTTTAATTGCAAAATTTTTAAACTCTTTTCCGTGGTCCATATATTATTAATACGATTTTTACATTACAAAAAAACGTTTTACTCCTAAAAGTAAAACGCCTTAAAGATACTTATTTATAGGCAAGTATTCTAATTGTATACTTCCTTTACAAATTCGTCAAACGTTACCTTCTTAGTCTTAAGTTTTACATTTTCCTTAAAGAATGTAAGCATTTTTTGATTCATGAGTTGTTCAGATAGCCTTTTCACCTCATCTTGATTACTAAGAATACTAGCTGCAATATCCTCTAACTCTTTATCTTCAGGATTCATTTGACCATATTGCATCATTTGTCCTTTGATCAAATCTTTCGAATATTCTTTTAATTCATCAAAAGTAACCTGAAGATTATTATCTTGTATAATCTTTCCTTCTATGAGTTGATAACGCAATCCTTTTTCAGAACGATTATATTCTTCTATCGCTTCTTCTATTGTCATAGGATTTTCTCCTGTAGACTGAATCCAACGCTGAAGAAAATTTGAAGGCAAATCAAAATTAGTTTCTTCAATAAGACCTTCAGTAACAGCATTCATTAATTGCTGATCACTTTGTTGTTGGAATTGCTTTGCAGCATCTTCCTTCATTTTTTCTTTAAGTTCAGTTACTGTTTTTACAACATCTTTACCATATAATTTATCAAAAAGTTCTTGATCAAATTCAGCAAGTTCTCTTGTGTTTACTTCTGTAATTGTAAACGCAACTTCTGCATTTAATTCTTTTGCTTCTTCTTCTGTTTTCTTAAAAGCATTTTGATAACTATGATTTTCACTAAAAAGATTTTTTGTTTTCACTTTAATAACATCTCCTGCTTTTGCTCCAAGGAAGGCATCTGTATTCTTCTTTCCTTTAAGTTGAGCAATTTCGAAAGTAGCTGTATTATTTATTTCCAATTCTTCATTAACAAAAACCCCAATCACTTCACTCTCTTTTGCTACTTCAGTTTGAGAAGTCAACTTGCCATACTGTTTCTGGACAGTTGTTAATTGATTTTCTATCATGGTATCATCAGCATATATTTCATAGCTTACGATTCCTTTTTTAGGAGTCAAATTAATATCAAACTTAGGAGCCATTCCCAATTCAAATTCAAAACTATAATCATCCGTACTCCAATCAAAATCTTCTTGATTTTTAGGAAGTGGATTTCCTAAGACGTCTAGCTTTTCTTCAGTAAGGAACTTCCCTAAAGCATCTTGAAGCATTTTATTTACCTCATCTACACGCACAGCCATTCCATATTGTTTTTGAACAAGTCCCATTGGTACATGTCCTTTTCTAAATCCAGGAATATTTGCTGTCTTTCGATAATCCTTTAGAATAGTTTGCACTTTTTCTTGGTAATCATCTTTTGCGATATCTACCTTTACAATAGCATTAAGCTCGTCAATTTGCTCCTTTGTAATATTCATTATTCTCTTAATTTAAGGGCGCAAAAATACGCTTTTTTTTGCACCTCACAATGTTTTAAACTTTAGTCTTTTATGACTTCTTATCTTCTTTAAGAAACTGAAATAAAATACTTTGAAATATACTTAGCAAAATACTAAAGAGTATTGCTATCCAAATACCTTTTACTTCAAAACCTCCTATAAAATAATCTGCCATCAAAATAAGTATTGCATTTATAACAAGTAAAAATAATCCAAAAGTTATAAGTGTAATAGGTAGTGTAAGAACAATAAGTATAGGCTTTACTATAAATCTTAACAAAGCGAGTACTATTGCGACTATTAAAGATGTAGTAAAACCATCTACATGGACTCCTGGAAGTATCTTTGCTACAACCAATACAGCAATGGTGGTTAGTATTATTTTAAAAATAGATTTCATAACATTACTGCTAAAGCAAATAGAATACCAAAAAAAAATGCACCTAGATAGGTACATTTTTTTAATATTTATAAATATCTAGACTGTCATTTAGTCATTACTTATTGTTACAGTTGCAAAGTTTCCAATATCTACACCTGGTATGTTAGAGCCATATTGAGCATTAACCGCATCTAAAATTACATTTGCTGTAAATGCATATCCTCTAGGTGTAGGATGTACACCATCAAGAGAAAAACCTCCTCCAGTTACAAATGTAGATGTTAAGGTGCCGCCATTAAATGTCACACCACCATTAGCAACTTCTTGCAAAGCAGAACGTGCATCTGCAAAAGCAAGACCGTTTGCACTTGCAAGGGCTTGGATAGTTGAATTATATGCTGTTTGAGCAGTAGTAACTCTAGCTTGTTCTTCAGCTGTTAATACAAACTGATCTGCAAGTGGTACAGAAACTCCATTAATTAATGTAGGATCATTATTTACTGTCGTACCTAATATTCCTGCTGCAGTAAGTGGAATTATATCACTTTCATTAGCCTGACGTAATTGACCTAGTAAGGTCGCCGTTGCTAAATCAAGGTTTGCAGGTGGTCCTTGAAGAATTGCGCTTACATCTGTAAGATCATCGTCAGTTAAAATAGGGAAATTTACACCTTCTACAAATTCTATTGTACGAGAAGCAGCTTCTTCTGCCGAGATAACTCCAAAATTAACAAGAGCTGGTAATACTATATCATTATATAATGAAAAATTATCATTTAAAAATGCTGCTGTTGGCGCATCTAACGGAATAGATTGTACAGGAACTGTTGTAAAAAATGGAATAGATGTTACGTCTGGAATGTTAACAAGCACTCCATTTGCCCCACTCGCTGACAATGCATCAACCATTTGAGAATATGCATTTGCAAATACATCAGGATCTGTAATATCGTTACCTGCATATGTAGATGGATCAAAGTTACCTGTTTGATCTATACCAGAACCTCCAGAAGTAGCATATCCTAAGATATCATTATTTCCTATCCATAAAGAAAAGAATGATGGATTTTGCGCTACAGCATCTCCTATTACTGTTGCATCAGGAGATGAAGCAAATCTTACAAAGTAAGGATTTGCACTTATTGGCATGGAAGTCAATCCTGCTATATTTCCATATCCAGGAAATAATAAATCAAAACTTCTAGCACCAGGTACACCTACATTGTTAAAAGGTCCAGAAAGAATATTTGAAACTTCTGTAGTAGATGATTGGTTTATAATTGCCGGCCCAGGATTTCCATTTTCGTCTGTAGCAAGTACAAAACGAGGATTAAATCCAGGTATCTGATTTCCGTTTAAAAGTAAACCTCCAACATTATCATTCATAAGAGGTTGTGTAAAATCACCTCCTCCAGCTAATGCAAATTGCTGCGCCATAATGTTAGGGTATGAGTTATCTTGCCCTGTTATGTATAATGTTCCATCTGCAAATCCTGCAGTAAGAGAGTTACCTACAGATACATAGTTAGAAAAGTCTGCTTCTCCACTAGTATAAAAATTATCTTCATCAATTGGGGTATCAAATTCTGGCTCACAAGCCACAAACCCTAATGCAAGAACTGCTATATATTTTATATAATTTTTCATCGCTGTTTTTTATTTAAAGTTTATAACTTACTCCTATACCTGGCGCAAAAGCACTTGACTTATATGTCCCTTCAAAAGGAGCTGTTTGTCCATTTGTCTCTGTAAAGAAGTCATAAGAAGCATCTACCTCATCAAAACGCAGATATAAGAAAGAAGCATCAATAGACAATTTACTATTCACATAATATGAGAACCCTCCTGTAAAACCATGAGAATCATTACGTGGAGTTTCTGGAGCAAAGAATCCTGGTTGTACAGGAGACTCATCAAAGTAATATCCTAATCTAACATCTAATTTTTTTGATGGTGAATATTGAGCTCCAAAACGATATGTACTTGCGTCTTTATAATTACGAGGATTTAAAGATTGTAATGCTACAGAACCATCAGGATTAAGAAAATCTATATCAAGTGATTCGTATGCGCTCCACTCTGCATAGTTATAATCAAATGCAAATAACCATTTTTCATTTGGCTTATAAGACAATCCTACAGTCCACTCTGCTGGTAAAGGCAAAGATGCTGTAAAATCAAAAGTTCCATTAGCAATTGGTGCTAAAGGTGAATTTGGCACATTTGCAAATGTAGCTTCACCATCTCCAGCTTCAACCTCGACATCGATTAATGAACGATAGTTAAATCCTAATTTCCATTTATCCTCATTATCTAGATTTAACAATGCTCCTACTGACCACCCAAATTCTATAATCCCACTCGCTTCTAATGTCACATTAGATCTATTACCATCTAAGTCTGTAAGATTTCTACTTAAATTACGGTTAAATTCTACACTACCTATTGCTAATATTGGTCCTCCTCCAATACTAAATCTATCTTTTACAACTTCCCAAGAAAATAATGGTTGTATATAGATAGATTGTAGTTCTATATTATTAACAAGATGTGATCCTGCCCAGTCTGTAGGATACTCTACACTACTACCATAAGGAGTATATATAGCCAATCCAAGTGCAAAACTCTCACTCACTTTATAACTTCCGTATAAATACAAAGGTGTTCCTACTCCACTCTCCGTTTGAGCAGATTGCCCAAATTGTGCATTTTGATATGATACATCTGCAAAAACTCCAAATCCTCCAGCTGAAAGATTAATCTTGTTTTCCAAATGAACTAATCCTGCTGGATTAAAAAATGCTAATTCAGCACTATTTACTACAGCAACTCCTGTATGACCCATAGCTAATGCTCTGTTTCCTTGAAGACTTACACGGTAACCACCAGCATAAGTAATAGCACAAACAAGCATAAGCACGAATACACTTACTACTTTTTTCATAATTTAATTTAGGTTAAGATATTTATTGTTTTCTCAATAGAAAGCAAGCAAAAATAGGATATTTTTAAGTTTTTACAATTAATTAACATACTTTATTATGCATACATAGTAAAATTTACGATGGTTCTCTTATAAAAAACGCATAACTTCCTCATAAAAGTCCTTGGGGTTCTCAGCATGTAACCAGTGACCTGCTTTTTGAATTGTCACTAATTTCGCTTTCGCGAAAGCGGACTGAATCAATACTTTATCCTCCTCAAGTATATAATTAGAAGCCGCTCCTCTCAAAAACAATGTAGGTTTATTGTAATGAGAGTGATCTGGCAACGCTTCCCCTACACTATCAATTTGAGATATTAGAGATGGAAGATTTACTCTAAGTCCTAGCATACCTTTTTCTTCCCAGTATAAATTTTTAAGTAAAAATTGACGAATGCCTAATTCTGGAACATAGTTAGATAAAAATACATCTGCCTCTTTTCTACTTCTGAGTACTTCTTTATTTACAGACAATTCATATAGTCCATTTAAAATGGTTTGATGATGCTGAGGATAAAACTTAGGAGCTATATCAGCTATAATCAATTTTGAAACTATTTCAGGATATGATACAGCAAAAAGCATTGCTGTTTTCCCTCCCATAGAATGTCCTATTAAGCAAATATTTGAAATACCTTTCTCCTCACAATAAACTTTTAGATCATGAGCCATGTACTCATAACTAAAATCATCGCTATGAAAACTACGTCCATGATTGCGTTGATCAACAAGATGTACTTGATATCCATCTTTTGCAAATTGTTTTGCAAGTGTCTTCCAGTTATCTCCCATCCCTAAAAACCCATGTAAAATGACCAGTGGCTTTCCTTCTCCTATTATATTAGAGTGTAATACCATTTAGTTCAATTTTTTTAAGTATTGGGTTACTACACTTTCAAAACCATAATATAAAGACTCTGCTATAAGCGCATGTCCTATTGATACTTCTAACAATCTCGGTATACTATTCTTAAAATACATTATGTTCTCTAACGACAAATCATGACCTGCATTTATCCCGAGTTCTATTTCATTGGCAATAAATGCACTCTCAATATAAGGGCGTATACTTTCTTCTTTATTTGTAGCATAAGAAGCAGCATAATTCTCCGTATATAATTCTATACGATCTGTTCCTGTTTTTTTGGCTCCTTCTATCATTTCTTTAACAGGATCTACAAATATAGAAGTACGTATTCCCTCATTCTTAAATGTTGTAATAACTTCTTCCAAAAAAGATTTATTTTTTATTGTATCCCATCCAGCATCACTTGTAATTGCATCTACTGCATCTGGCACTAATGTTACTTGAGTGGGTTTCACTTCAAGCACAAGGTCTATAAATTTCTGAACTGGATTTCCTTCTATATTGAATTCTGTTGTCACTACATCTTTAAGATCTCGAGCATCTTGATATCGTATATGTCGCTCATCGGGTCTCGGATGTATTGTGATACCTTGTGCTCCAAATCTCTCAAGATCTGTTGCAATTTTTACTACATTAGGCACATCACCTCCACGTGCATTACGGAGCGTTGCTATTTTATTTACGTTTACACTTAATTTTGTCATTCTAAAATTGGTATAAAATTTGAACACAAAAATACGAAGACCCTAACGCTAGCCCAGTAATTTTTCATTATTTTGCATTATGAGTATTACAGATTTTATAATTAATGATATTAAACCTATCTCCGAGACAGAGTCTATTGGAGATGTACAAGTTATTTTTAGCCAAACAACCCATTCCCATGTTCCTATACATAGAGATAACACATACATAGGTTGTTTAGCTGAAAACGACACTCATTGTTATGATGCAAATTGTATCATATCAGATTACACAAACGCCTACGAGCATTTTTTTGTGAGGTATGAGACCAATTGGTTAGATATTCTAGAAACGTTTGCTCAACACAGTACTAACATTATGCCTGTACTTGACGAAAAGAATAGTTATTTAGGATATTATGAACTTGAAGATGTTATGAATTTCTTTAATAATACTCCATTTATAAGAGAGCCTGGCAGTGTTGTTATTATAGAGAAAGGAGTGCTCGATTATTCTTTTAGCGAGATTAGTCAAATTGTAGAATCGAATGACGGAAAAATTTGGGGAGGTTTTATTTCTAAAATAGAAAATGATGTTGCCCAAATTTCCATTAAAATAGGGCGTGCAAATTTTAATGATATACTAGCCGCTTTTAGAAGGTATAGTTATAATATAATATCTAGCCATCAAGAAGATACTTTTATTAAGGATTTAAGAGAACGTTCTCAATACTTAGAAAAATATCTCAACATATAGCAGTTTATGAAAATAGGTATCTATGGTCAATTTTATCATGAAGAAGCTGCGCTTTATGTACAGCAACTTCTTGATATTTTAGATAAAAAGAAGATTGAAGTCATTATAGAAAAAAACTTTCTTGACCTCATACACGAACATGATTCTATTGATAAAAATTATAGGCATTTTAGTACGTTTGAAGAATTAGATACTAGTTATGATCTATTTTTTAGCATTGGTGGTGATGGTACTATACTTAAAACAGTTACATATATAAGAGATCTCAATATTCCTATAGTAGGCATAAATACTGGAAGATTAGGTTTTTTAGCTACTATAAAAAAACAAGAAATTCGAGATTCTATTGAAAAAATTCTTGCTGGAAAATATACATTATCTAAACGTAGTTTACTACAAGTTACTATAAATGAAATAGAAGTTTTTAAGGATATTAATTTTGCTCTTAATGAAGTTGTTGTTAGTCGTAAAAACACAACATCAATGATCTCTATCTCTACAAAACTCAACAATGAATCTCTTACAAATTATTGGGCTGACGGTCTTATTGTTTCTACTCCAACAGGATCTACAGGGTATTCATTAAGCTGTGGAGGCCCTGTTATTACTCCTCACACATCTAGCTTAATACTTACACCTATAGCACCTCATAATCTAAACGCTCGGCCATTAGTAATACCAGATAATACAGAAATCACCTTAAAAGTATCTGGGAGGGAAAAACAACATTTAATTTCATTAGATTCTAGAATAGCAACATTAAACAATGAAACAACAATTACTTTAAAGAAAGCGCCATTCACTATAAGCTTAATAAATTTGGAAGGAGAAAGCTTCTTAAAAA
>CAYYSK010000043.1:0-18705 GCA_964474345.1 uncultured Flavobacteriaceae bacterium | reverse complement strand
GGAATCCGTGTAAAGAACATTAAGGCGGTAAAAAAAATATGAATTTCTTTTTTCATTTAATTAGCTGTTTCTCCACTGACACCAGCACTTTCAAAGCTAGCCATTTCTTCTAAGAAATTAATCGATGCTCTTAACAATGGTATCGCAAGGGCAGCACCCGTTCCTTCCCCTAATCGAAGCCCTAAAGATAATATAGGTTGCACGTTTAAAAAATCTAACATCTTTATATGCCCCTGCTCGTTTGAAGTATGTGCAAATAAGCAATATTCCAATACTAGAGGTTGTATTGCATGAGCGGCTAATAAAGCTGCAGTCACAATAAACCCATCTATCACGATGGCCATTTTTAATTCGGCAGCTTTTAAAATAGCTCCAGTGATCATAGCGACTTCAAATCCGCCAAAAGTGGCAAGAGCTTCTGTTGGATGTTGGATGTCATATTTTTTATAAACTTCAGTGAGAATCTGTTGTTTTTTAGAAATTCCAGATGCATCCAGACCTGTCCCAGAACCTACACAATCATCAATAGGAGTTTGTGTAAAATAGCTCATTAACAGAGACGCAGATGAGGTATTTCCTATACCCATTTCTCCAAATCCTATGGTGTTAACACCTTCTTTATGAAGATTAGAAACAATCTCCCCAGCGCGCTGAAGTGCTGTTTCTAATTCGGTAGAAGTCATTGCAGGGCCATCTTGATAATTTTGAGTTCCCATAGCCACTTTTGCGTGTATGATATTTATGTTTTTATCAAATTCATGATTGACTCCAGCATCTACAACCTTCAGATCTACGCCATTTGTTTTACTCAATACATTGATAGCGGCACCACCTTGCACAAAATTATAGACCATTTGTGAGGTGACTTCCTGTGGGAATGGATTGACTTCTCCTTTGGCTGCAATGCCGTGATCTCCAGCAAAAACAACAATCGTTGGTTTTGTAATTACTGGTGATACTGTTTGTTGAATACACCCTATTTGGAATGCTATTTTCTCCAGCATTCCTAATGCTCCAACGGGCTTTGTTTTTAAATCAATTTTATGCTGAAGCCTTGCTTCTAGATCATTATTCTTGATTGTTGTAATTGTCATGGTCATGTGTTGTAGGATTATTTGAGTGTCATAGGGATTCCAGAAACCATAAACGTAGCTTTGTCGGCACGCTTTGCAATGTGTTGATTCACCCAACCTTGAAGCTCTGTAAACTTCCTGCCCACTTCGGTTTGCGCATGAACACCCATACCTATTTCGTTAGAAATAATAATAACAGATGCATCTATGTCTGCTAGTTTATCAAATTCCGCTTTCGCGAAAGCTAAAGATTGTAGCACATCATTTTTTGTATCCACAAAGTAATTAGTAAGCCATAAGGTTACACAATCTATCACCACCACATCATGAGTAGAAACAACACTTGAGATATTTTTTTCTTCTTCTATAGAGATCCATCGATCATCTCTATCTGCTTTATGTCTGTCAATACGTTCTGTATGATCACCACCCCAATGGCGTGAAGTAGCGATGTATGTTGGAGTGTTAGACAAAGACAACGCTAGTGCTTGAGCATAACTACTTTTCCCTGAGCGTTCTCCACCTGTAATATAATAGATCATGGATTATATTTTTCAGAATATATGAATGCAAAGATTATGTTTTTTTGAATTAATAGTAAAGAAAATAAGAATTGATTGTAAAAATGATAGTATCTTCGCGCCGAATTTTGGTTTGATAATATCAATATATGATCGTATCAATTAAAAGGGAATCTGGTGCAATAGCTAGTATATTAAATCCAGAACTGTTCCCGCAACTGTAATTCTTTGCCGATGTATTTCGGTACTTTTAAGGTGTGATTCACTACAAGACCACTGGCAATTGCTGGGAAGGTAAAATCACATAAGATAAGTCAGGAGACCTGCCAACTTCAACAAAGTAAGTCAAACTTTCGGGATAAAAGTTTACGTATAATAGTGATTATACTATTCTCGATTTTAATTAAAAAAAATGAACAAAAAAACAAATGCGTTTTTAGCATTAGGAGTATTGTTTTCTATGCATGCTGTTGCACAGGAACAAGCACCTAAAGTTGAAACATTAGAAGAAGTAGTGTTAACAGATTCTCGTTTTGAATTAAAACGTGAAAATTCTGGAAAGACAGTAATTACAATTTCTCAAGAAGAGATTGAAAAGAACCAAGGTCGTTCTGTTGCCGAATTGATCAACACCAAATCTGGTATTGAAATTAATGGTAGTAGAAGTAACGCTGGACAAAACTTAGGTGTTTTTGTACGAGGAGGAAGAAATCGCCAAGTATTAGTCATCATAGATGGAGTACAAGTTTCTGATCCATCTCAAATTAATGGAGAGTATGATTTACGTCTACTGTCTTTAGGAAACATAGAGAAGATAGAAGTAATTAAAGGAGCAGCAAGTACATTATATGGAAGTGGAGCTGCTGCTGCTGTAATTAATATTACGACTAAGAAGGCAGGAGATGATGCTGTGAATGTTGTATTAAACTCTAGTGTTGGTACAAATCAATCTCAAGATGATCAAGATTATAGATTATCAGACTTTAATAATAGTGTCAATATAAATGGAACGTTAAATAAGTTTACATATAAAGCAGGATATAATCAACAATTTACGGACGGACTTTCTGCTGCTATTGTAGAAGATGGAGAAGGAGAGAGAGATGATTTTTCTAAGAACAGTTTTGATATAAATCTTGGATATCAATTTACAAATGCATTTTCTGTAAATGTCTTTGGAAATGTAACAGATATTAATTCTGATTTTGATGGAGGTGCCTTTTTTGATGTCCCAGGAAATGTATTTAATAGTGATCAATACAGAGTAGGAGTTTCTTCTAAATATATATATACCAAAGGTAGTATACACTTAAATTCTTCATATAGTACCTTTGATAGAGCCTTTATCTCAGACTTTCCATTTTTTGCAGAAGGTGAGAATCTGATTTTAGATGTATATAATAAATACACATTTAATACATCATTTTATACGATTGTAGGCCTTAACGTTATTGATAATCAAGTAACATTTGAAGGAAATACAGTAGATGAGAATCCAGATTTTAATATCATAGATCCGTATGCAAATGTGGTATATGTATCAGACTTTGGATTAAATGTGAATGCTGGAGCACGTTTGAATAATCATAGTGAGTATGGTTCAAATTTCACCTATAATATTAACCCTTCATATAGATATAAGTTTGGAGAAGAAAAATATATTAAGCCATTTGGATCGTATAGTACATCATTTATAACACCATCATTAAGCCAATTATTTGGTAATTTTGGCCCTAATCCAGAATTAGATCCTGAAGAAAACTTAACCGTAGAAGGAGGAGTGGAAGTAAAGTTAGGAAAGAATTTTAGAGCAAGTGCCTTATATTTTGATAGAGAGGCAACCGATGTAATTCTATTTGATTTTGAAGCAGGATATTTTAATAGTCAAGAAGATGTAAATACGAGCGGTATTGAAGTAGAAGTACAGACAACACCAATAAATAATCTATCAGTAACTGCAAACTATACATATATTGATAATGAGAATGATGCTATACTTATTCCTGAGAGCAAAGCAAACTTTACTGTAGGATATGATTTTTCTCCTAGAACATTTGCTTCTATTGCGTATCAATATACAGACGACAGATTAGCCAATGATTTTAGAGAATTTCCAGCCACAGAAGTAACATTAGAAAGCTTTAGCCTTGTGAATTTAGTATTCAGTCATGCTTTAAAGAATGACAAATGGAGATTCTTAGTAAGTGTAGATAATGTATTAAATGAAGATTATCAAGACGTTTTTGGATTTACATCAAGAGGCGCAAATGTGAAGCTTGGAGTAACTCTAAACCTTTTGTAATATCTTTTTGAATTAAGCATGTTCTATTTATTATAATATGTAAATAGAATATAACAAAGCCCTTATCTGTTTAGATAAGGGCTTTGTTATATATCTATTCTAATGAGCTGATTACTTGTGTCTCGTTATGTAATGTTTTATGAACAGGACATTTATCTGCTATTTGCATAATACGCGCTTTTTGTTTGTCATCGAGTGTATCTGCAGTAAGTTTTACAACACGCGTAAAGGTGTCTATTTTTGCAGTGGCATCATCAGGGCATGATTGACAATCTTCAGGATACGATTTAGAATAACTGGTATGTACTTCTACATTATCTATTTTCCACCCTTTACGTCTTGCATACATTTGAATGGTCATTGCAGTACAAGCAGAAAGTGATCCAGCTAGCAATTCATAAGGAGTAGGACCATAGTCATTTCCTCCGATGCTTGGCGGTTCATCTGCTTTCATATAATGATTCCCGAGTTTAAGTTCTGTGGTATATTTATCTTCATCATCTAAGCTAGCTGCTACTTGAAACGTACTACTTAATATGTCTGCTTCTGGAGCAGGAATATAACGTGCTGCCCATCCAGCTACTATTTTACCAACATATGAAGCATTTTTTTTATCTATTAATAAATGTTCAGAACCATCTAATGTCACAAAACTTTTTGGATGATGTGCCGCGTGATAGATTTCCTCTGCATTTTTTATAGATACCGTGGCATCTTGTGGAGAATGTAAAATTAATAAAGCTTTATGTAGTTTACGAGCAGCATCTACACAAGAACAAGCCTCTAAATCATCTATAAATTGTTTTTTAAACGTAAAGTCACGCCCAGCGAGTTTAACATTGGCTTGCCCTTCTTTTCTAATCACATCTAGTTGGCTCCCCAATTGTTTTTGTACATGTTGAGGATTACTTGGTGCTCCTATAGTCGCAACCGCAAGAACACTATCTATTTGTCCACCTGCAAAAATAGCTGCGGCACCTCCTAATGAATGCCCTACAACAAGAGATGGGGCTTTATATTCTTTGGTAAGAAATTCAGCAGCACTGATGAGGTCTGTCACATTACTAGAAAAATTAGTATCGGCAAAATCACCATCACTACCTCCTAATCCCATAAAGTCAAATCTTAATACGCCAAAACCTTCTGATGCTAATGCACGACTTACATTACGTACGGCACTAAAATCTTTACTACACGTAAAGCAATGTGCAAAAATGGCAAAATTATGAGGATCTTGATTTGCTGGAAGATCTAATCGTGCTGATAATAATTTCCCTTCTCTGTTAGTGAACGTTAACTTACTTGATTTCATGAAATTGATTTGTTTTGATGGTACTTTAAGTCGATTTTCTAAAATGTACCTAACGTTTTTTGATTCGTTAAGGTGTAAATATTCCTATTTTTAAATTGTATTTTTTAGTTTTATTTTATGAGTACTTGTATTTTCTAAATAGCAAAGAAATTTTAATTTAATGACAAGGGGTAGTGCATTAAAATTAGAAATTCATTCCTAATATATCTTAATATGTATTTTGGTTTATTAACAGAATCGTAATTTACTTATAATGCGCCAATCTTTAATAATAAATATATGAATATGTTTTTGATATAAACTTTATTAGTCAGCCTGACAAGTTCAATAAAATTAGTATTACAAATTCAAACAATGAAATTATGAAGTCAAAAATATGATTACTAGAATCTTATATTAAATAATATTAACAGGATGTGTTAAAATGACCTTATTTTGAATGTTTAATCACATATTTATTGCGTAAAAACCGTAAATATATATTGATAGTTTCAATTACCTTTATTAAAAAAAAAGCAAATTATGAGAAAGATTAAAAACAGTTGTTATTAACAACTTATTACATTTTGAGGTTAACATTATGTGAAAGAAGTAGCTTGATGAATAAAGGTAAATTATTTAAAGTTAGATTCTTAGCTTAAGAAAATGTAATTAAAAATTATTCGACAGCTTGTTTCATCCGTGAAATGTACTCCAAAAGAAAATATATCCATATTTAATATTTTTTAAAAAAATATTAAATAATTGAGAGTAAACACCTAGGCTTAGATTAAGTATAAGAATTACTGTTATTCATTATGCTTGAATGAATTCTAATTATTAGTTAGAAAATCAAAAAACTATTAATTGGAGTTATATGATAGTTTTCTAATTGTATGCCTTCTAAATTATTCTTCTTCAGATTATTTATGAATAAATCATGAGCTGATTACACAATCTTTCACTAAAAATTAAAATGCTATAGAATCAAAAAAAAACGATGGCATTTAATAAAATTATGTTATTAATAAAGGTAAAATAAATTTCCTCGATGCAAGCATACGAGATTTTTGATTGAATTCTAACTCTGTTGATTAAAACCTTAGGTTTTCAAACTTTCCTCTACATACGAGGCAAGCTCCTAGGAATTAGATCCTCAGAGATTAAATTATAATTTATGATTACTAATATTATGTTGTAATAATAATTGAAATTATTAAAAGAACCTTAGATATAAAATAAATTTTCGAAAGAATTATTTCACTAAAAAAAATAAAAATATGATTGAAAAAGAAAAACTCATTACTCTAAATAGAAATAATGATATCAAGTCTATAACAAATATAAAACCTGTCAAAGTTTATATAAACGGGAATGAAAAAATTGCTTACCAAGGAGAAACAATCCTTAGTACCCTATTAGCATATGAAACAAAAAGGATATCAAAAAATGACCATGATCAAAAAATAGGAGCCTATTGTGGTATGGGAATTTGTTATTGCTGTACAGTTTCTGTAAATAACCAAAAAAAGAAAGCTTGTAAAACTCTAGTACAAGAAAATATGTATATAGATACCTTGATTAATACAAAAGATCTTATCGAAAATTATCTTACTCAAAAAAAGAATTACAATGAATGAAAAAGGAATAGTAATAATAGGAGCTGGTCCAGCTGGCTTGTCTGCTTCAATTCAATTGGCAGAAATGGGGTTTTCATCTACTATTATAGATGAGAACCCTAAAATTGGAGGAGCTATTTTTAAACAGCCTGAAAAAGGTTTTGAAAATAGCATTTATCATAATGAGAAAACATATGTTCGAGCAAAAAAAATATTTAATGATTTTGAACAATACTCTTCATTGATTAATATCGAGTTAGAATGTGAAGTATTGGGTAACTTTCCACAAACAAATGAGTTAGCCTTATTACAAAAAGGCAAAATACGAAATGTCTCAACAGAATCTTTATTAGTTTCTACTGGTTGTTATGAACGAGCACAGCCTTTTCCTGGATGGACACTTTCAGGAATCATGAGTGTAGGAGGAATACAATTACAAGCGAAATCAGGTAATGTGAGGCCTGGACAAAGAGTTGCTTTAATAGGGACGGGACCATTACTTATGGTAGCAGCAAAACAACTTCATATGGCAGGCCTTACAGTAGTAGCAGTTGTCGAAGCAGGAAAACAAAAGGATATTCTTAATAAATCACTTAATCTTTTATCAAATACTAAGTTATTAAAAGAAGGAGTATCGTATAAAAATTATTTAAAAAAGCATAAAATCCCATATTATTTTGGGCATGGAGTGGTAAAAGCAACAGGAAGTTATCAGGTAGAAAAAGTAATGATTGCGCCTTATGATGATCAATGGAACCCTATTAAAGAAAAAGCCTTTATGTTAGAGGTAGACTCTGTTGGTGTTCAATATGGATATGTTCCAAGAATTCAATTAACTCAAATGTTTTCCTGTAAGCACATCTATGATAAAAATCGAGGTGGTTATTTCCCTTTAATTGATGAATGGCAGAGAACTAGTGTTGAAAATATATACTCTGCTGGAGATACAAACGGGATATATGGCTCTGAAGTAGCAATTTTATCTGGAAAAATAGCTGCTTTGGGCTATTTAATTGATAAAGAAAAAATCTCTTTATCAGAAGCAAAAAAACTAGCAAGTCCGATCAAGAAGGAAATGAATAAACTTAAAAAATTCCAAAAGTCATTAGATAAGTTTTCAGAACTTAGATCAGGGTTGATGAGTTTACCAAACTCAAGTACTATCATATGTAGATGTGAACATATTAATAAAGAAACTATTGATCAAGCTATTGAAGCAGGAGTTGAAGATATGACAGCATTAAAAATACATACTAGAGTAGGAATGGGAAATTGTCAAGGTAAAATGTGCGGAAGTTACTGTCAGGAATATTTAACCCATAAAACAAATCTAAATGCAGAAAGTGTAGGATGGCTTAAACCTCGATTTCCATTGGCACCAATACCTTTTGAATCAATAACTTTAAGTGAAGTATAAAATGAAAAAACAAACAGTAGATATCGTAATTATAGGGGGTGGAGTTATAGGAACTAGTATAGCTTACCAATTAAGTAAAAACCCATCACTCTCCATTATGTTGATTGATGTTAAAAAACCAGGTAATGCAACTCAAGCTTCAGCTGGAGGATTATGGGCTATAGGTGAGTCGGTAGGCCTCGGATGTGGGGTTATCTTTTTTAAGACCTTATCTAAAAGAAAAAAAGAAACCAATAAAACTGATATAATTGATGTACAACGCCCACATCAATTACCTCCTTTTTTCTTTGATTTTTGTTTACGTAGTAATGATCTTTTTCCTGACTTATGGGAAGAATTAAAACAAGTTGGTGGTGTAGATTTTAAACTTGAAAAAACAGGATTAAAATTTGTAATGTATGATAAAGATGATCTTGCATACGCTAATAATATTTATGACTCTATACCACACCTTCATAATCAAATGGCATGGATGGATGAAAAACAACTTAGAAAAGATGAACCTTATGTTAATGAGCAAGCTATTGGAGCACTAACATTTTTGAATGATGATCAGGTAAACCCATACTTATTAATGAATGCATTTCGTAATGCAGCAAGGAATCAAGGAGTACAAATACTCAATGAGGAGGTGATAAATATTAAAGTTGAGAATCATAAAATAGTTGGAGTACAAACTTTAAATAATGATATTTCTTGTAATACTGTAATTAATGCAGCTGGAGCTTGGGCCCCTGAAATAGGTAAAATGGTTAATGTATCATTACCTATAACTCCTGTCAAAGGACAAGTATTATTGTCAGAAAAAATGCCTAAAATCTTAACCTCTTGTTTAAGTACTAGTGATTGTTATATTGCTCAAAAAGATAATGGTGAAATCCTTATAGGAAGTACTACAGAAAATAAAAATTATGATACTTCTTCTAGTTTTGAACAACTTAAAAATCTTGCTCAAGGAGCTGTAAAAGCATTACCAATACTTAAACAAATGAATTGTAAGAGAACTTGGGCTGGACTTAGACCAGGCACTCCTGATGAGGTACCTATTTTAGGAAGAGTAGAAAATTTAGAAGGATACATTAATGCTTGTGGACACTTTAGAACAGGAATCTTAACATCTGCAATTACTGCCAGAATAATTAATGATATAGTTTTTGATAGAGAACCAGAAATTGATATTAATCCTTTTTTACTGAATCGTTTTAAAAAGGAAAGTGAAATAGAAAAAGTAAAAGAAATGATAGTATAGTGAAATTAAAATCATTGTAATGTATAATGTAAAATGCATTTGTATTGGAAAGGTACAAATGCATTTTTTTGGATGGAAACAAACCTAAAAAAGTTTGATTGATGATAAGTGATTTTTTGATATAAAAACGATAGATTTTATGTAAATTAAGTCTGAATTATACACTAAGATTTGATTTATTTATTTCTGGATTCAATGTTGGAGGTTTCTGTTTAAGGTATGTAAGATGCTTGTCTACTTTTTGAGAAAAGCTTGTAAATGGAATTAATAAACACCAGAGTAAACAGCTAATTATGAAACGCATATATTAAGTTTTATCTATTCTATTATTAGGAACAATTATGTGAAAACTATATTATTATACATTACGCTAATCTATTGGACCATGTAACTCCAGTATGTCTATCGTGATAATCTATAATGGCACTTTTTTGAATGGTTCCATATTCTTTTACAAGATGACACGTAGAAAATCGTTGTGATTTTTGATTATATTCCTTTACCCAACTAGTCAATTGTTGTTCTTGTTCTCTATTTCTATTGGGGTAGATCACTTTGATTCCTTTCTGCTTTATTCTATATGGTTTAGGTGTTAGGCGGGCACGATAACAGTTTTGTTTAATGCATAACCATCTATATAGATAATCAGCATTAAAGTCGTTCATCATTTGTTTAGATTCTTTGCTTCTAGGGTCAAACTCTTTATTGGTGACTAAAATTCGATACCCTTTATGTGTTTCATATACTCTAAAACCTAATGTAGAATATTGTTGTTTTTTAGCTGTTTTCTCAATTTTTCGAAGCATCAATTCTTTTTTAGATAGTTTGGCTCTAAAGAAAGCATCAGATAGTGTTTTTGAATACTCATCTACATCAATAAACATAATTGTTTTAGAGTTTAAAACGAGTGCTCCATATCTATTTCGAGTAATGATGTTATCAGTATCTATTCTATCTATAATTTCTTCTAAAATATCTGCTTCATACTCTTTGTCTTTTGATATTTCTCGATCAATTATTTGCTGAGCTTTGTGTAATTTGTTTTTGGCATCCTGAATCGCATGAGCTTCTGAGATATTAGACCCTCCAAAAACTTTAGAGAGTTGCTTAGTACTTCCAATAGTCAACTCTTGCGAATGCTCGATCCAGTATTTAAATATCCTCATAGTTTTATATCATTACTAGTATAGTTAGTATATTTAGGATTATGAAGTAGTTACATTTTTAATGATAAAAACGTATAGTTTTAATCAATTAATTTTACCCATTGTCCATCAACTAGTTTTTCTAATGTACCCCATTCTGTATGTCCGTATATCCTTCCTTTTACACGTACAGGAGCAATCCAATCATCTTGACAATGTTTGAGTGGGTCTGGTATTGTTTCCCAATCTTCTTTCTGAATGCCATAATCATTCCCCATCTCATAAGCCTCTTCTATAGTATTATAATGACAGTCCCAAGAACAAGATGAATCTTTTTCTGAGCTATAACCAAAAACGAAGACACCATCCTTCTCTTTGTCAAATATCATTAATCGAACAGCATTACTATTTAATATATTGACATTTGCAATTTTTCTCATTATCTATCATTGTAATTTTTTGTACGCTCCTGTCTGCCGACAGGCAGGTTAAGAAAAGCGTATAAAACAACACTCTATATAAAGTATCGTGTTTTAATAGCTATTAGGGTTTGCACTCCAGGTTAAGAAACAATGACAGTCTTCCTCGGGGCATATGATCCATCCTTTGGTCATTAAACCAGTTTCTTCATCTTTAAATCCTCTCATTTGATGACTGTCAAAATCATGTTCGCAAGAATGACATTGCTTTTGAGCTTCTTCAGGTTTAGTTTGTGTCAGTTTTTTTGTTTTTTCAATCAGGGTTTCATGACGCGCTTGATATTCTAGTGTATTTGCTGGATAATTTCCAGATTCAAAATAAATATTCCATATGCTATTTTTTAATTCAGCAATAGTATCTAAATCTGAATGTAAATAGTCATGCACTTGATAACAAGTACCGTCTTCCAAAGCTGTATGTAATGATTGCTTATCAGAGAAATATAATTCGATAAACCAAGTTTCATCTTTTTTTGGATCATAATACATTGCATATTCAGATACTTTTGGCGTATAGGCCGAAAATGCCTGAAACATCCGTCCAATAGCTTCTTCTATTTTATCTGCAATTAGTTCATTTTGATTCATACATCAATATTCAAAAACCACAAATCTTAACCATCCTCCTTCTTCTTTTTCCTTAAATCTGTTTTGATAAATACAGCCACTTGAAAACGATCAAAAGTATCTACTCTAAAGTCATTTTTTAAGTAGCCAACTTGTGTACTTAGATTTTTTGAGAAGTTATATCCTAGAGCCCCATACAAACGATTTTGTCCAAAAAAATCATTTTGCAAGTTTATAAACACTTCATCATAAGCAGTTAAAAACCATTTGTCATTAAGAGGGTAGGTAAGTCTTAAAAAATAACGAGCACGATGCTGCGTATCATTTCCCGAAATAGGATTATCTATAAAGCGTTGTTCTAGGCGATATCGATGAGAGAATTTAAGTTTTCCTACCGAGTTACGTAGTACAAATTGTTGATAGATACGATGCTCTGAGGTGTTTTCTTCCCCATCAGGATCTGCAAATGTAGGGTCAGTACTAATAAACCCATACCCAAATGAAGCCATTGCCTTATCAGAGATATGATAATTTAAAGCAGTACGAAGTAATAACTGATTAAAATTATCTGCAAATTCATAGTTACGATACTGTACTTCGGCGTGTATACTTAATTTCTCAGAAACTCGATTATTGGTAAATAACATATACCAAGCGCCAAGATCGTCTTCTCCTGTTTCTTGCGCTTGTATGGTAAGCGTACTAATAAGTAATAATAAGATAGGCAATAGTAATTTTTTCATAGGATATTAATAGTAAAAGTGCTTTGATAAATATAACCCCTATGGGCAAGTTATCAAAGCACTTGTTTTTGATTTACTCTTTTTTATAGTTCGTCATTTTTTAAGGCATCACGATCGCCTTTTAGGTATTGATCTAAGAATTCTATAACCTTCTTTGATGCTTCTATTTGATTTTCTTTTTTGACAAAGCCGTGACCTTCATCTTCAAAGAGTACATACTCTACAGGAACTCCGTTTTTGCGAACACCAGCGACAATCTCATCACTTTCTACTTGTAGAACTCTAGGGTCTTGTGCTCCTTGAAGTACAAGTAAAGGCTTAGTTACTTTATCGGTATGAAATAGAGGAGAGATTTGCCTCAAACGGATTGAATCTGCCGTATGTGGATCTCCCATTTCGTCATATAAAGCATCTTTAAATGATGCCCACCATGGTGGAATGCTTTTTAGGGTACGCATCCAATTTGTTACTCCAAAATAGTTAACTCCTACTTTAAATTCTTCAGGTGCGTATGTGAGCGCAGCCATAGTCATAAAACCACCGTAAGAACCTCCCATAATCCCTATTTTATCAGGATCGATTACATCTTGTTTTGCTAACCAATCTTTACCAGCGATACAATCTTTAAGATCCTTATCTCCATGATTTTGATTATCCATTTGATAGAACGTCTTTCCGTATCCACTACTTCCTCTATTGTTTACAGCAAGAATAGCATATCCTTGATTTACTAAAAATTGTGTACGCGAACTGAAATTCAATCTTGATTGCCCTCCAGGACCCCCGTGTACCATCACCAATGCAGGCATTTTATTATTTGCATTTGCTTGTTTTGGTTGATAATAAATAGCAGGAATTTCTACACCATCAAAAGAGGTAAATCGTACGACCTTTCCTTCTACAAGATCTTCAGAGTTAATATCTTTATTTAGAACATCTGTTAATTGATAATATTCTTTAGTCTTCATGTTATATGCATACATATTTGTAGGATTTGCAGAATTCCCAACACGTAATAACGCCATAGATTCATCTCTTGAGAAACTAGCACTACTTACAGATTGCCCATTTATTTCTGGAAAATCTATTGTTTTTCCAGTAGCAACTTCAGTAACTTTCATAACTGTTTTTGCATCTTCATTAGTAAAGAAAACATTGTAAGTTCCATTACGAGTAAAGTAATAACTAAAAACAGCCCAGTTGTTATTAGTAACACGCTCAATAGTACCTGTAGCGATATCATATTTTGCAACATAGGTGTTTTCTGCACCTGCATCAGAAGAAAAATAAAGTGATTTTCCATCGGGAGAAAAATCTAAATGTCCATTACTACTCAGTTCTGGATTGATTTTCTTTTGCTCTTTAGTTTCTGTGTTCACAATGTATAGATTACTATCATTGGTATTAATCGCTTCTGATAAGGTGATGTATTTTCCATCATCACTCATGGCATTAAAGTCTAAACTGCTTTCTACTTTGTAAATCATTTTTGATGTAAAGTCATCGATATTCATTTCATAATGATCTAGAAACTGAGGGTCACGTTCATTACTTCCATAAAAGAAGCTTTTACCGTCTTTTGCCCACCCTCTAAAACCAGTTCGAACACCTTCTAGAGGGGTTAATGCTTTTACTCCATCTTCATCTTTGACAAACAGTTTAAATATTTCATCTCCATTACCATCCATTCTAAATAAGATACGATCATCTTCTGGGAAATATGATATTCCATATACAGAGCTACTATCACTTTGCGTAATAGGAGTGAGTTCTCCTCCTTGCACAGGAGTACTATAGATATTATTAATACCCGAGCGATTACTTGTAATAAGGACTTTGGATTTGTCGGCAGAAAACCCATTGGCTCCGGCACTTTCATTATCCATAAATTGCTCTATAGAGTATTGAGCAATGGAGCGTTCTTGCGGTGTAGCTTCTTGTGTTTGTTCTTTACAAGAGAAAAGAACAAAAGAGCACAATGCTACGAGAAATAGTACTTTTTTCATACGATTAGATTGTTAGTTGTTAAAATTACAGCCTGAAATATATAATAATGTCTATTCGAGCGCAATCGAGAATCTATTATTGAAAACAATACGTTGGAGTTCTCGATTGCACTTGAACTGACAGAAGTTTATCTTATACTTTTATAAACTTCTTTCTTTTTTAATTCATATTAAAACGCTTAATCTCTTTAAATGGGGTTACATCCAGCGCTTCTAATTTTGTTTGGAATGGTGTCCACTCCTCTGTAAAAAACGTATTTGTCTTATTTAAAGCTCCTTGTAACTCATCTTTTGCCTGTTGGATAAGTAGATTTTCTGTATCTGTTAATCCATTAGGACGACTCCCTGCATAACGTCCTGCAAGCCCAATGCGTTGCATCACAGTAATTTCAGGATTACGTGTAATTCCTTGGCGTTTATCTACAGTACCTAAATATAATGCAATGACTTTATCAATACTCTTTACCATCTCGCCAATACTTTTAAGATCGTCTTTATGAGCATCGTCTTTATCTAATTTTTTAAGCATCTTTTTATAATCTTGAGCGATTGTTTTGCTTTCTACCAATTGTTTTACAGCATCTGCTGCTGTTTGTGTAAGCCCTTCTAATGTTTTACCAGCCGTATATGCATCATTAATTGCTTTTTGTGGTACGGTTAATCGAGGATCAGAAGCCACAGTGATAGTAGAAGCACTCATTTGATCTCCATAAGTCATTTCTAGGCGATATGTTCCTGGTTTTACACCCACTCCTCCAGGTTCATTGGTACGTTTACGTATAGTACGAGATGGTCTATCGCCACCTGCTTCATTCATAAACCATCGTGTTTTATGTATCCCAGTACTATCTGGTGTTTTCCATTTTAAGTGACGTATCTGTCTATTACCGTCATATATCTTCAAATGGATAGAATCCCATGTTATTTTTTTTACCTCCGAGTCGTCAGAAACTTCATCATCTTCTTCTTTTTCTTTCTTTTTAGACTTCTCTTTTTTCATTTTGGTTACATAATAAGAGATAGATGCACCAAAATCTCTATTTTCTCCATTATATAATGCATCTCCTCCAAAACGACTCCCTGTTGGTTGTTGAAAGGCAGCTTGATATGCTGTAGGGGGTTGAAAGAGTTGTAGCTTTCGCGAAAGCGTACTCTTATCCTTTGCAATCGCACGTAATGGTCTGATATCATCCAATACCCATGCTGCACGTCCAAAGGTTCCAATAACCAAATCATGTTCTCTCGGTTGAATTACTAAATCTTTTACCGAAGTGGTTGGGAATCCTTTGGTCCACTTTTCCCAATTTGACCCAGCGTCTAGTGAAACATAGAGTCCATCATCTGTTCCTAAGAATAATAAGTTAGGCTCTTCAATGTCTTCTACGATAGAAAGCGTATAGCTTTGGACATCACTACCATCTACAATACGTTCCCACGTCTTTCCATAGTTACGAGTACGATATGCATAGGGTGTATAGTTAAAGCGACGGTAATCGTTTGCTACCAATAGTGCTTCTCCTTGTTTTTTGTTACTTGCTTTGATTTGTACAATCCAACTTCCAGAAGGCAATCCTTTAATATTATTGGTTACTTCTGTGTAGCTATTCCCACCATTGGTCGTATAATGTACACGACCATCATCGGTTCCTACCCAGAACATATTGCGTTCTAGAGGAGATGGCTCAATCACTAGGATGGTGGTATGATTCTCTGCACCGGTAGCATCCATGGTTAATCCACCTGATTCAGATTGCTTTTGTTTCTCAGGATCATTGGTAGTTAAGTCTGGAGAAATCACTTTCCAAGTTAATCCTTTGTCTGTTGATTTATGTACAAACTGACTTCCAAAGTAAATCGTATTAGTATCAAATGGATCAATATTAATCGCAGAGTTCCAGTTAAAACGTAAGAATACATCTGGATCTGGATGTGTCGGTTTTACTCCGTAATTATTTCCAGTGACCCAGTCATAACGACTTACAAACCCTTGCTGACTCATACTCCATCCGTATCGGCTATCATCTTTATCTGGTACTACATCAAATCCATCTCCAAAAGAAATTTCTTGCCAGTAACTATTACGAATTCCTTGTGCTTTCCATACATATGCAGGCCCTCTCCAACTTCCATTATCTTGCATTCCTCCATATACATTATATGGAAACTCATTATCAACATTAATATGGTAAAACTGTGCTACAGGTAAGTTTCCTATAAAACGCCATGTTTTCCCGCCATCTTTGGTGATGTTCATTCCTCCATCATTTCCATCAATCATAAACTGACCATTGTCTGGATGAATCCACCAAGCGTGGTGATCTGGATGTACTCCGTTATCTACGCCATATGCTCCCATCAATTGAGAGAAGTTCTTCCCACCATCTTCAGATACATTTACATAGGTAAACACAGAGAACACTCTATTTTCATTATCTGGATCTACATGAATATCAGAGTAATAAAAAGGCCTATTTCCAATATCATTTTTATCATTGATTTTACGCCAATTAAAACCACCATCATCAGAACGGTATAATGCATTTTTCTTTGCTTCGATCAGTGCATATACAATATTAGGTTTATTAGGTGCAATCGAGATTCCGATACGTCCTAAATCTCCTTTTGGAAGTCCATCTTTATCAGATAGTTTTTTCCAAGTTTTTCCACCGTCGTGTGTCATATGTAATCCAGAACCTTCTCCTCCAGATTTAAAAAACCAAGGATCACGCTTATGTTCCCACATAGCTACGATGAGTTTATTTGGATTACTAGGATCCATCACCATATCTGCTACTCCAGTTTTATTATTGGCAAATAAGATTTTATTCCATGTTTTTCCGCCGTCGATTGTTTTAAATACGCCACGTTCAGGATGTACGCCCCAAGGCGATCCGATTGCTCCTACATAGACAACATCAGGATTGGTAGGATCAATAATTACACGATGGATATGTCTTGTTTTCTCAAGTCCCATAGATTGCCAGGTTTTCCCACCATCGAGTGATTTGTATACCCCATATCCTCCATTTAAAGAGTTACGAGGATTTCCTTCTCCTGTTCCTACCCAAATCACACTTGGGTTGGATTGTTGAATAGCTACTGCTCCTATAGAAGCAGTAAGCTCATTATCAAAAATTGGATCCCATTTGATACCGCCAGAAGTAGACTTCCAGAGACCTCCAGATGCAGTACCTACATACATAACATCTGGATTGTCTGTTACAACATCTATAGCCGTAACACGACCAGACATACCGCCAGGACCTATATTACGAGGTTGCATGTCTTGAAGAACAGACATATCAAGTTTTTGTGCGCTAGTAAATGTACATACACACAAGAAGAGGAGTGAGAAAATGTGTTTCATTTGGTTGATTTAATATATGATATGGTATTGCTAACATTCATGTTTCCGAAACTACTACTTGGTAATGATAGTATTTGCTAACCATTTTTTTTGAACGGACTAAGTTAAGGAAATGTGAAAGTTCAAAATCTTAAAGGGTTGTTAAGTTCGCTTTCGCGAAAGCGTAATTAACACAATTATCGTATTTTTATGTGGCATGAAGAAAGAACAAATACGAAAGGGTTTTGTCTTTAAACCCTACGAAGCGGAAAGTCAGTCCCTATTTGAAAAACTGCTTGATATTTTTCAAGAGTTAATCACACATACATCGGGAGATTTTGATGAAGCGATGGACTGGTTAAAGCAATTAGACCAAGAATATCAATTGACCAATGATGAATATACCTTAGATGATTTTATACAAGAATTAAAGGATAAAGGATATATCCGAGAAGAAATACGTCCTGACGGGACAAAAGGTGGTGCTATTACAGAGAAGACAGAGCGTGCTATACGTCAGCGTGCATTAGATCAAATTTTTGGAAAACTTAAGAAAAGTGCGCAAGGGAATCACCGTTCTAAAATGAGCGGACGAGGTGATGAACATACAGGCGATTATCGTGGCTATCGTTTTGGCGACCCACTAGAGCGTATCTCAATGACCGAAAGTTTACGTAATGCACAAATTAATAATGGAGTAGGAGATTTTCGTTTAAGTGAAAATGATCTTGTGGTCGAAGAAACTCATTTTAAGGCACAGATGAGTACGGTTTTAATGATTGATATTTCACATAGTATGATTTTATATGGCGAAGATCGAATCACACCTGCTAAGAAAGTAGCGATGGCACTCGCCCAACTTATCACGACGCGGTACCCAAAAGATACGTTGGATATTATCGTGTTTGGTAATGATGCTTGGCCGATTAAAATCAAAGACCTACCGT
>CAYYSK010000042.1:0-18837 GCA_964474345.1 uncultured Flavobacteriaceae bacterium | reverse complement strand
CCCCATGCAATCTCATGACCTGTATTTGGAGTAGTGATAACCTCTATATTAGGAAATACTTTTTTAGTATAGTCAACATTTTCATAAGGAACAATATCGTCTATATCTCCATGGATGTGTAATACAGGAACGGTTACGGCATTCCAATCATTTGCTATGAGTGCTAATTCTTGTGCATGAACTGTTTTTTCATCACCAGCAACACGATACCCCGTAGGGCATAACCAACGAGTGATCCACCATTGTGTAAATCTAGATTGCCAGATTTTCTTTTCATTATTGGGGTCAATAGCAGGCGAAATCATTACAACTCCTTTTACACGATTATTTTCATACGCAAGTCGTGCTGCCAATGGTCCTCCATAGGAAGATCCTATAGCTACAACATTTTCAAGATTATAATGATCTAGAAGACGACTCATTACTTTTGCTTGTGTATCTATAGACGTCATTTCGTCTCCAAAATTTGAATACCCATACCCTGGTCTATCTACTGCATGAATAATTGCTTCTTTTACAAATGCAGTATCATTCATATATCCATTCCAAGCAGATAAGGAACTAGGCGACCCATGAAAAAATACTATATTAATATTCTTATTAGATTGCTTGATATGTTGTACACGTATTTTTAAACCTAAACTATCTATATCAAAATAACTTATCTCGGTGGGGATTTTTTTTTCTCCAAAATATTCTTGAATCTCTATATCACTCGATCGCCATTGTAACACAGTACAAGATGTAAAACTATTTAAAGCAATTACAATTAGTAAGCTATATATAGTAATGCGCATAAGGATAAGGTTATATGGTATTAAGAATTTCGGCAGCTTGTTCTAATGTTTCATCTGTCTTAGCAAAACAAAAACGTAACATTTTAAAATCTTTTTGATCCAAATTAAAAACTGATGTCGGTATAGATGCAATACCTTTTTCTTTAGTTAACCTCTCAGCAAAAAGAACATCATTCTCGTCTGTAATTGCACTATAATCCAATAGTTGAAAATAAGTTCCCGCAGATGGTGTCATTTTAAACCTAGATTCTTTAATAAGCTCTAAAAACAAATCTCTCTTCTTTTGGTAAAAATTACCTAGTTCTAGATAATTGTTTGGTGTTTTTAAATAGTGAGCAAATGCTTTTTGAGAAGGATGATGTACAGAAAAAACAGTAAACTGGTGTACTTTCTGAAATTCTTTCATAAACATCTCAGGAGCAACCACATACCCCATTTTCCATCCTGTATTATGAAATGTTTTACCAAAAGAAGCTGTGATAAAAGAACGTTCAGCTAGTTTTGGATATTTTGCAACACTTTCATGAGTAGCTCCATCAAAAATTATATGTTCATACACCTCATCACTAAGAATCATAATATCTGTGCCTTCTAGAATATGCTGTAGCTCTAACATATCTGCTTCTGTTAGAATAGTTCCCGTTGGATTATGAGGTGTATTAATAACAATCATCTTTGTATCAGGAGATATAACTGCTTCTACAACTTTCCAATCTACTTTATAATCGGGTGCTTTTAATTGAACAGGAACTACTTTTCCTCCATGTATTTGAATTGAAGGGTCATAAGAATCATAGGCAGGTTTTAAGACAATCACTTCATCACCAGCATTTATAAATGCTGACATGATTGTATAAATAGCTTGTGTAGCACCTACTGTAATAGTTACTTCATTTTCAGGATGGTACTCACTACCATATAATCTATTAAGTTTTAGTGCTATTTGCTCACGCAAAGTATACGTTCCTAACATTGGAGCATATTGATTATACCCAGAAGCCATTGCTTCAGTGACTAAGTCGTGCAGTATAGGATCTGTATCAAAACCTGGAAATCCCTGAGAGAGGTTAATCGCATTGTATTTTTGGGCCATTTGCCCCATCACACTAAAAATAGATGTTTCAACTTCAGGTAGCTTGGAAGTAATTTTCATTATATAATTTTCTTGCTATTACGTAATAACTGGTATAATGTGTCTTTAAAAACACAAGATCATTTCAAAATCATTACATAGATTTTTATTATGAGCGTATTTCTGCTGCTGCTTTTTCAAGTTCTTGATACCATACTTCGCCAAATTTTCGCGTAAGCGCATCTTTCACAAATTTATAAACAGGAACCTGTAATTCTTTTCCTAAGGTACACGCATCATCACAAATGGGCCATTTATGATAATTTACAGCCGAGAAAGAACTATATTTTTGAACCCTAACAGGGTATAAATGGCACGAAATAGGTTTTTTAAAATCTACCTTCCCTGCATTATATGCATCTTCTATTCCACAACTCGCAAAGCCTTTATCATTAAAAGTTACATAAGCACATTCTGCTCCGTTTACTAATGTGGTTTCTAAATCACCAAGATCTGTTTTTATAGATGTGCCTTGTTGCGCGATAGCGTCAATTCCTTCTGGTCGCAAAAATGGTTTTACATCTTCATATATTCTTTCTAGAATTTGAACCTCATCATTTTCTAATGGAGCACCAGCTTCACCAGCAATACAGCATTCTCCTTTACAAGCATTGAGATTACAGACAAAATCTTTTTCGATTATCTCTTCAGAAACGATAGTATTTTTAAGCTGAAACATAAGACAAAGATACCTCGAAAGTATGAGCTACGAAATATGAAATTTAAGATTCATCTCTCTTTCATATCACTTTTACATATACTTTATATGCTTTTGTGAAAGCGTATATATCTATAATCTTTACAAGTATTTTACAATAATATCATATAGATTATACAAGTAAAATGAAATAAATAGTGGTAATTTTGCCGTGATTTTTGAAACCTGAGTCTTATGAGCTTTAATATAAAAGAAATAATAGCAGCTACAATGATTTTATTTGCGGTCATTGATATTGTAGGAAATATTCCTATTGTAATTAAGCTACGCAAAAAAGCTGGACATATACAAAGTGCAAAAGCATCTTTGGTTGCACTAGTTATTATGATTGCTTTTGTATTTGTAGGTGAAAGTATTCTAAGTGTAATAGGAGTTAATGTAAATGAATTTGCAGTAGCTGGGTCATTTATTCTTTTTTTCCTAGCTCTAGAAATGATTTTAGGGGTTAGCTTGTTTAAAGATGATGATGGTGTAAGTGCAAAAACGGTTTCTGTTTTCCCTCTTGCATTTCCTCTACTTGCAGGGCCTGGTAGTTTAACCTCTCTAGTTGCGCTTAGGGCTGAATATCATATTGAAAACATTCTCATTGCTATTATTATTAATATAGGTCTTATCTATGTGGTACTTAAAACGTCGTCACGTATTGAAAAATTTGTAGGAAAAAATGGTATCGCTGTGATTCAAAAAGTTTTTGGTGTAATTTTGCTAGCTATTGCAGTAAAATTATTTACAACAAACATTCAAGAATTATTTAAATAAAAAATATGCGTGTTGCCATTTTTATATGTATTGCTATTGCAATAATCTTGTTAATTTTCAATCTAACTCAGGTTAATTATACTACTCCTTTAAAAGGTTCTAGTAGCATTGCTCTTATAGGTGTTGTAGGTAGTGCTTGTGCAATTATATTACTTCTTATTTTATTAGTATCTAAGAAGATTGCAAGAAAGCAGCAAGAACTTAAAAGATCAAAAAAGATAGATTAATTCTGGCTGATAAACTTCTAATACAATACCAGCAATAAGTGTTATAATTGCTAGAGCAGTAAAGATTTTATGTAATTTCTGGAAGAGTAAATTACGTTTTAATTTTTGTTTTAATCGATCATCGTCTAGCTTATTCATTTCTTCAATAACAGTCTCAGCTGACAAATAAAATGGACTTACAGATACACCATTAGATATAAATAACTTAGCGCTGTTATCTAGTAATCTAAATATAACAGCGATAATAAATACAAATACTGATGCAATTATAACCATAATAGTATTTTCCCCTAGTTTTTGCTCAAACTTATGATTTTCTGGATAATAGCATCATCCTGATTCACCATTTGTTCAAAAGCATTATTCCCAAAGAGCTGTTTTGCCATAGTAGCTTTAAGATAACTTTTATAAACGTTTCTATAATTTTGAGCTCTTAGACTAATTCCCCTTAGTCGCGTGTAAGATATAAAATCTTCTACAATTGCGTCAGATATTATTACTTCATTTTGAAATTGGTCTAAAGAAAGGGTATTATAATAGGTTCTATTCTTCTCTAATTCTTCAAAAATAAACATACGCATATAGTTAGATCTCAACACATAATTAAGGTGTTCAAGTTCTGAATCTGTGTTTTTTGGAACAAATACATCAGGAATAATTCCTCCTCCTCCATAGACTACTTTTCCTAAAGGGGTTTTAAATTTAAGAGAATCTGCTACTCTAATACTATCTGCACTTCGTAATTCTCCATTCTCATAGCGTTCTAAGTATTCTTCAAAATAGTCTTTATTCCCGAGTTCGTATGGTTTTTGAATAGATCTTCCTGTAGGAGTATAATACCTGGCAATAGTAAGTCGTACTGCACTCCCATCTCCAAGTGACATTTCTCTTTGCACAAGTCCTTTCCCAAAAGAACGACGTCCTACAATAAGTCCTTTGTCATTATCTTGTAATGCTCCCGCTACAATTTCACTAGCAGATGCAGAGTTTTCATTAATAAGAATAAATACTTCACCATCTTCAAAAAGTCCTCCGCTATTTGCGTAGCTGTTATTAATTTTTCCTGTTTTATTTTTTGTAAATAAAATGAGCTTATTTTTTTCTAAGAATTCATCGGCTATTTTCTCTGCACTAGAAACATATCCTCCTGGATTATTTCTTAAGTCTAATGCTAATTGTGTTGCTCCCTGCTCTTTAAGTTTTTTTAGTGCTTTTCTAAACTCATCATATGTAGATTCTGCAAATCTGTTAATTTTAATATACCCTAACTGATCTGTAAGCATATAATTTGCAATCACACTAGAAATAGGAACTACATCTCTTTTTACGCGATAAGATATAAGTTCATCAACGCCTTCTCTCTTAATTTTTAAATCTACAGGTGTGTGTATACGTCCTTTTAAAATACTAGATAATGAATCATCACTCATTACTTCTTCGGACAATTCAATACCATCTGCATATACAATACGATCTCCTCCTTGTATTCCTACGCGGTGACTAGGGCCTCCTACAATAGCCTGTATAACAGCTACAGAGTCTTTATATGGATAAAAGCTAATCCCTATTCCAACAAAGTCTCCTTTCATATTTTCTTCTATCTCCTCTAACTCTTCTGGAGGAATATATGTAGAATGAGGGTCGAGATTATCTAGAATTCCATTTACAGTAACATCTACAATACTGTCTGTATTTACAGTATCTACATATTCGTAATCTATATAATCTATGAGTTTATTAAGTTTTTCTTTTTTCCTATTTGAACTAAAGAAAGCAGTTTCAGAGGATGAGCTAAAGTTTAAAAAGCTACCTAATATAATACCTAAGACAATTCCTAAGCTAAAAAGTAAGGGTACGTATTTTTTTTTCAATTTCATTTAATCTCCTAAGTTTGATAGGTGTACTATCTCAACGCCTGCTTTTTCTAAAAATTTTATACCACTCTGATCTTTATATCCTTCTTTAAAAACAACTCGCTTTATTCCTGCCTGATGAATAAGCTTACTACACTCCTTACAAGGACTCAATGTAATATATAAAGTAGCCTCTTTGCAAGATTGCGTAGACGAAGCCACTTTTAAAATAGCATTTGCCTCAGCGTGTAGTACATACCATTTTGTATATCCTTCATCATCTTCACAAAAATTTTCAAAACCAGTAGGGGTTCCATTATACCCATCTGATATGATCATTTTATCCTTAACAATAATCGCGCCGACTTGTTTACGTTCACAATAAGAAAGTCTTCCCCACTCTTGAGCCATTCTTAAATAAGCAATATCATATTTATGTTGTTTTGAAACCATACAAATTATCGTGGAGAGTACGCTTTTACGAAAGCGCATATATTAAAAAATTTATAACTACTAAAGTAAGCGCCTCTTATGGGATACGCAACTCGATTATTAAATATTTAACGCAATTAATGCATTTCTAAGAATAGGGATAGTTACACCAATAACAATTGCTGAAATAACCATAATCCAATCTCTTAATGAAAAGCGAAATACAAATTGTCCAATAAAACTTACCACTAATACTAAAAGAACAATAATTACTTGAGAAAACTCTATACCTAATGTATATTCTAAAAGTGGAAGAAATTTACTCTCTGCACTAGCAGTCATCATTTTAAAATATGTCGAAAACCCAAATCCATGAATAAGTCCAAAAAACAAAGTAACAATAAGATATACTCCGACTTGTTCTTTACGTCCTTTTTTGCCTGCTGTAAATATATTATACAATGCTGTAATTAAAATTGTGACAGGTATTAATAATTCAATCAATGTTGTATTAATCTTCACAATATCATAGGCTGATAGACTAAGAGAGATCGTATGTCCAATAGTAAATACGGTAATTAATGATAGTACTCTTTTCCAACTAGAAAACGTATATGGGATTGTTAAAACAACAATAAAAAGAATATGGTCATAAGCGTTCCAATCGAGCACATGAAAGAGTCCTTCTTTAAAATAAAACCAAAATGTCTCCATTAAAAATATATTAGGGGGTTTTCCAAATGTACAAATTAAAAATGATGGAAGAATAGCTATATTTGCCACTTAATTTTAAAGATAAAACTATGTCTATTTCAGATCTATATGATAGTGGTTTCCGTAAGCGTAATGAAGATCATTTTGCAGCGATGGTGCGCATTGCAATGAGTGATACCGTAATTACGGAAGATGAAAAAAAATTCCTTGATAGAACAGCTCGTAAACTTGACATTTCGGAAGACGATTATAAAGAAATTCTAAAAGATTATCAATCACATAAAATCAACCCTCCTAGTACGTATGAAAATCGTTTAGAACGTCTCTTTGACCTTGCTCGCATGGTATATGCTGATCATGAGCTTGGAGATAAGCAAGTAGTACTATTAGAACGTCTAGCTATAGGGTTAGGTTTTACAGTTGCAAATGTGAAGTATGTTGTAGATAAGGCGTTATCTCTTGTAAGTGACAGTGTAGATATTGACTCTTTTAAAGAAGAAATAAGATTAATGAATAGATAATAATATATCAAAAACTAATTATTAAAAAAGCGACTTTTAAAAGTCGCTTTTTTATTTTATTTCTGTCGTTTTTCTGTTTTTATATCTGTGCAATAAACGATCAATTGTTTTAAATAATAAATCAGAATTTATTGGTTTTGTAAGATATGCATTCATTCCTACTTCTTTTGCTGCTTCTCTCTCTTCTTCAGAAGTACGAGCAGTTAAAGCTATTATAGGTATCTTCTTTATTTTCTTATTAGGATGGTTGCGGATTCTCATTGCAGAATCATATCCATCCATTATTGGCATTGTAAGATCCATTAATACAAGATCATAATCATATTTTTCTAAAAAGAGGACAACCTGTTCTCCATTTTTGGCAATATCTAAACTATAAGACCCTTCATCTGCAAATAATTTCATCATAAGAAGTTGATTTACTTCTATATCTTCACCTAATAAAACACGGTATTTTTTCTTTTTTCCAGGTCTTGTTCTCTTATCAAATTTTCTAGCTGTTATAAGAGCATTTTTATCTTCTTTTTGATCATGAGAAACTCCCATCGAAACTGTAAATCTAAATGTAGAGCCTTCATTTTCTATACTTTCAACTTCCAGATCACTATCCATAAGTTGCGTAATTTGTTTTACAATACTAAGTCCTAATCCAGATCCTCCAAATAAACCTCGTTTCTCCAGCTGAGTAAAACTCTCAAATATAGTCGTTAAATGTTCTTTTGGAATTCCTATTCCTGTATCTATTATTTCAAAAGTCACAGGAATACGACGCATATTACGTGAAGGTGTAGAAATACGCAATGTAACTGTTCCTTGATGTGTGTATTTTAATGCATTCTCTAGTAAATTTACCAGAACTTGATTGATTCTAAGTTGGTCTCCAATTAAAAATTTAGGAATAGTTGTTCCTATGTCAGTAACAAATTCTAATCGTTTTTCTTGAGTTTGTAACTCATATGTTTTTATAAGAGATTCTGTATATCTTCTAAAGTTAAATCGTTTATTTTTTATCTCTAATCGGCCAGCTTCTATTTTTGAAATATCTAATAAATCTTCAAGAATGGATACAAGGTTTTTTGATGAATCTTTAATGATACCTATTAAATCTAATTGTTCTCTATCCAAACTTGTATTTTCAAGAACACTTAAAAAACCTAAAATACTATTGAGAGGAGTTCTGATTTCATGGCTAACATTTGCAAGAAATTTATTTTTAAATCCTCTTTGTACATTTAATTGATGATTTAATTCTTGAGATACATTAAAATTAATGATAGACTCATTACGCACTTGTTTTATTTGATGTACTGTTTTATAATGATCTGTAAGATCTTCAACAAATAAAACAATTTGTTTTTCTTCACGATTAACTTGAGTTCTAATGTCAAAGAAGCAAGTCTTACCCTTTACTTCCATCTGTACACAGTAAAACTTTTGTTCCTTCCTTTCATCATCAAAAAGAGTAGGGACTACATGAAAAAATGGATGAAAATCTGTGATATCAGAATCTTTCTTTATTGAAAACAAAGAATCATCTGAGGCCAAAACGCGATTGGTATCGTCTACTATAAGTACCTGATTTGTACTCTCTAAAAAATCTTGTTTAAGCTTTTCAAGCATTTTCAAGTAATTGTGCTGCTACGTTTTCAAACAGCAATTCAACATTTTCTCCTGTTTTAGCGCTAGAAAGGTAGGAATGTTGAATATCTTGAGCCTTTAATTCTTCCAAAATCACATTCGGATCGACCAAATCCACTTTATTGCCGATAATGTGCACAGGAACGTGCGGATATTTTTCTTTTAAGTGTTCCAAGTTATATTTTATATCTCCATATGTGATGGGTCTAGATGCATCAAAAACGTATATAAAACTAGATGCTCCCATTAAATAAGATGGTCTATATTTTGTAAAATCATCTGTTCCTTCAACATCCCATATTACTAATGTGATATTCTCTTTTTCTAAGCGCACTTCCTTTTTCATAATGTGCACTCCTATAGTAACTGTATAATTTTCTGAAAAGTTGTTTTCAACAAAACGTCTAAGAAGTGATGATTTTCCTACCCCAAAATGCCCTAACAACACAATTTTTTTAGATACGCTCATCTGTAAAATATGATTTTAATTTTTTGGTAAAAGTTTCTGGATCTTCTAAATCGTTCCTATTAATTACAAATTGTGCAAAATCCAAAAGCACATCTTCCAACTTATCCTTATAGTTATCGTCATAAATTCCTGTAATTACTACTGCAATATAATAATTTGAAAAGTTTTGAAGATGAATTGTAAAAAATTCATAATCTATTCTTTCCAATTCCATCTCTCCTTTATCGTACGCATCTTCTACAAAACTTTTAATTGCAGTCAACATTCCTGCAACCATGTCTTCATCAAGGGTCTGTGTTTTGGCGTAATTAGCCTTTAAAATACCAGATCCTTTTTCAATAACTAGAATCTGCTCAATTCTCGCTTTATATTGTTCATACATTAATGCCGCTGCATCAATATCTTTATTTTTTCCAGAAAACCAATTTCTAAATGAAAAAGTCTTATTAAATTTTGCATTTATATCTTCATTGAGTTTCTTAATCTCAGCTTGCACATATTTTTTTATCATTCTACCCATAATTGGGTATAATGCCTCTGCAACAGCTTCTTGAGATTTTTTAATCTCAATTTTAAGTGTTTCTGTAATAACTGGACCTAGAGTTCTGGGCATTTTTTCAACAAAATCATCCATACGCTCATCAAGTATAGGTTCCATTCTATCTGAAAGGTGTTCTTGTCTAGATTGTAACTTTTGAATTTTAAGTACCAAATCTTTGTCAAACTCACGTTCTTCCGTAAGTAAGATTTCCTTTAAAACTTCAAGTCTTTCCTTAGAGTCCATTGCAAGGGGTTAACTAGAGCTATTATGATTTTATACTCTCGCCTAACTTTATAAGTAAATTGCCCAATTGCGATTTATCTACTTTCTTCTTATCTAGAGAAGTTGTTTTATCATTTAATGATTCTTCTATATCTGATATGCGAATATTAACATCTGTACTTAGATTATCGATAGCTGTCATAAGCTCTTTGCGAGTGTCGTCTATATAATCTGAAAGTTCTTGACGTCTATTTTCAAGTTCTTTTTTTAGAGTATCAAATTCTTGGCTATATTCAGCCATATTTTCTCCAAAAATGAGTTGCTTAATCGCATCAATTTTAGAATTTGCTCCTAGCTCTTTATTTTCGGTTTGGTCTTTTTTCTCTTTAGACATAGTTGAGGTGTGGGATTCATTGCATTAAAGCACTTCAAATATATAAAAAATGGCGATAAGCGCCTAAATAATAGACACTATCATGACTCTGTCATAAATGATTCAGCTTTTTCTACCATCTTTTTACTTCCACAAAAGAAAGGAACTCGTTCATGTAATTCTTCAGGTTTAAGATCTAAAATCGGAGTATATCCATCACTAGCCTTACCTCCAGCTTGTTCTGTGATAAAAGCCATAGGATTACATTCATATAATAATCTAAGTTTTCCTTTAGCATTTAAAGAGCTTTTAGGGTACATATAAATACCTCCTTTAATCATATTTCTATGAATATCAGACACTAAAGATCCAATATACCTAGATGTATATGGCCGTCCTTTTGCTTCCTCTTGGCAATATTTGATATAATTTTTTACTCCTTGAGGAAAATGTATATAATTCCCTTCATTTACCGAATAGATTTTTCCTTTCTCAGGAAATTTCATATTAGGATGTGATAAGTAAAAAGTTCCTATTGCTGGATTTAAAGTAAATCCATTAACTCCATGTCCTGTTGTATAAACTAACATTGTACTTGTTCCATAGATAATATACCCAGCAGCTACTTGGTTACGTCCAGGTTGTAAAAAATCATCAATAGTTACAGGAGTTCCTTCAGGAGTTATCCTTCTGTAGATAGAAAAAATAGTTCCAACAGAAACATTAACGTCAATGTTTGAAGATCCGTCTAGAGGGTCCATCAATACAACATATTTATTTTGATGATCATCATTATGACCTTTTATTGTAATAAAATCATCATTTTCTTCACTAGCAATACCACAAACAATTTCTCTATTTTTAATTGTTTTAATAAAGGTTTCATTAGCGATTACATCCAATTTTTGTTGATCTTCACCTTGTATATTTGTATCTCCTGCTTCACCTAAAATATCTACTAGTCCAGCTTTATTTACTTGATGATTTACAACTTTTGCCGCTAGTCTAATCGAATTTATTAAACGAGATAATTCTCCTGAAGAATATTTAAACTCAGATTGATTTTCAATAATAAACTCTCCTAATGTTTGATTTTTACGAGCCATAAGATATATACAGGTTGTTTTTTGCAAAAATATCCAAAAAAAATACCATTACTATAACGTTTTCACATTCTTTTATCTCTATATATTTTTTAATTTAGCTAGCTAAGACTCTATCTCTTATGAATCATACCATTCGAAAAGCAAGTATAGAAGATATGTCTGATGTCTTAAGACTTATCACAGAACTTGCTGTTTTTGAAAATGAACCTGACGCTGTTCATATTTCTGAAGAAACTCTCATTAAATATGGAACAGGCCTTACTCCGCTTTTTACTTGTTTTGTGGCTGAAGACAATAAGAATAAGTACATTGTAGGAATGGCACTAGTTTATTTTAGATTTTCTACTTGGGAAGGCAAATCATTACATTTAGAAGATCTTATTGTTTCAAAACAATATAGAGGTAAAGGATATGGAAAAGCGCTATATAATAAAGTAATGCAATATGCGGCTTCTCAACAGGTTAATAGAGTAGAATGGGTTGTATTAGATTGGAATACTGATGCTATTAAATTTTACGAACGTAGTGGTGCATTATTATTAAAAGATTGGCATCTTGTTCAAATGGACAAAAAAAGATTACAAAATTATATCCATTCAATAACATAATTACTAGATAGGGTAAATGCAAATATTTAAATTTGGCGGAGCTTCTGTTAAGGATGCAGAAAGTGTGCAAAATATAATTACTGTTTTAAAAAAAACAGGGTACACAAATAAACTTATTGTAGTGTCTGCTATGGGCAAAACTACAAATGCCTTAGAAAAAGTAATCAATGCTTATTTCAATAGTCAAATAGGCTTATTTGAAGCTATTAAGGAAGTTAGAGACTATCATATTCAAATCATTACTCGGCTTTTCCCTAAAGAACACGTTATTTTTGAAATAGTCAAAACTTTGTTTGAAGATGTAACTAGTTTTTTAAAACGTAATAAATCACCTAATTATGATTTTGTATATGATCAAGTAATTTGTTATGGTGAACTTATATCTACAAAGATCATAAGTTATTTTCTCGCTCATAATAAGATAAAAAATACTTGGGTAGATGCACGAGAACTTATCAAGACAAATACAAATTATAGAGATGCACAAATAGATTGGGCAACCACGCAACTGGCAATTCAAAATACGGTAAATAAAAATGAGTTATCTATTACACAAGGGTTTATAGCATCTGATCAAAATAATTTTACTACGACACTTGGTAGAGAAGGAAGTGACTATACGGGTGCCATTTTTGCTTACTGCCTAAATGCAGATAATCTTACTATCTGGAAAGATGTTCCTGGTGTTCTTAATGGAGATCCTCGTGTATTCAAAAACACGAAGTTATTGCAACGTATTTCATATAATGAAGCCATAGAAATGGCATTTTATGGCGCGACAATTATCCATCCTAAAACATTACAACCATTACAAAGAAAGGAGATTCCTCTTTATGTTAAATCATTTATTACTCCTGAGAATTCTGGTACTTTTATTGGAAAAGGAATTCAACTAGATCCCATGATTTCTTGTTTTATTTTAAAGAAAGATCAGGTTCTTATATCGTTATCATCTATAGATTTTAGTTTTATTATGGAAGATAATATAAGTGACATATTTAGTCTTTTACATACTTATAAAATGAAAGTAACTATGATGCAAAATTCAGCAATTAGTTTTTCTGTGTGTGTTGAAAATAAATTTAACAATCTAGAATCTTTATTAAAAAAATTACGAGCCACATACAAAGTAAGGTGGAATGAAAGTGTCACATTACTTACAGCACGTCATGCTTCATCTAATGAAATTAATGTGCTTTTACACAGAAAGACTATTCTTTTAAAACAAGAAAATAGAACTGTTATTCAGTATGTATTAAAAGAATAGTAAGTATCCCTTATATTTGATTTTATTAGTTTAAAAACGTAATAATACTATGAGTTTAGTTACCGCAAAAGAAGTTGCGCAAGCCATAAAAGTCGATAAATTCGGGTTTATAGGCACGTTCTTAGGGTGGTTACTTATGAAGATTCTCAAAATTTCTAGTGCAAATAAAATTTATGATCGCAATAAACATTTAACAGACTTAGATTTTTTAAATGCACTTCTTGATGAATTTAAAATCAAATTTGAAATTCCAGAAGAAGATTTAAAAAGGCTACCAAAAAGCGGAGCATATATCACTATTTCAAATCATCCTTTAGGAGGTATTGATGGAATTTTATTACTTAAACTCATGCTTGAGCAACGTCAAGATTTTAAGATTATAGCAAATTTTCTCTTACATCGTATAGAGCCTTTAAAGCCATACGTAATGCCAGTAAACCCTTTTGAAGATCGTAAAGATGCAAAATCTAGTATTACAGGATTTAAAAATGCAATTAGACATTTAAGAAATGGGCATCCATTAGGTGTTTTTCCTGCTGGTGAAGTGTCTACATATAAAGATGATAAACTTATTATAGATAAACCCTGGGAAGAAACTGCAATGAAACTTGTCAAAAAAGCAGAAGTCCCTATTGTACCTATTTATTTTCACGCAAAAAATAGTAGACTATTTTATCAATTATCGCGTATAAGTGATACACTGCGTACTGCAAAATTACCTAGTGAGTTACTCACTCAAAAAAATCGTGTAATTAAAGTGCGCATAGGAAATCCAATAAAAGTGACAGCCCAAAAGGAGTATGAGGATCTCTCTAGTTTTACCAAATTTCTTCGTAAGAAAACATACATGCTTGCTAAGTCTTTTGAAACCAAAAGTCGATTAAGTACTATCCCACAAACACTTAAAGTTCCTAAGGAACCTAAAAAAATTGCTATCTCGGTATGTAGTGATTTAATTTGCGAAGAGATAGATCAATTACGAGTTAATAGTCGTCGTTTATTAGAATCTAAAAATTATGAAGTTTTCCTAGCTCCTGCTAATGAAATGCCAAACACACTTCAAGAAGTTGGGCGCTTGCGCGAAATTACATTTAGAGCCATCGGGGAAGGGACTAATGAAGCCATAGATCTTGATAAGTTTGACGGTTACTACCATCATATGTTCTTATGGGACAGCGATGTTCAAAAAATAGCAGGTGCCTATCGTATGGGACTTGGGTCAGAAATATTTGAAAAATACGGCATTGATGGTTTTTATTTACAAGACCTATTTCGTTTTGATCCAGAATTACATACAATGATGAGTCAAAGTATTGAAATGGGACGTGCCTTTATTATAAAAGAGTATCAACAAAAACCAATGCCTTTATTTTTGTTATGGAAAGGAATCGTACATACTACACTACGTTTCCCAGAACACAAATATCTTATAGGAGGTGTAAGTATTTCAAATCAATTTTCAAACTTCTCAAAGTCATTAATGATTGAGTTTATGAAATCTCATTATTATGACCCTTATGTCGCTCAATATATACGTCCTAAAAAAGAGTTTAAGGTACGCCTTAAAGATGCCGATAAAGAGTTTGTTTTTGATGAAAGTGCAGCCGATCTCAATAAATTTGATAAACTTATTGACGAAGTAGAACCTGGTTCTCTAAGGCTTCCTGTTCTTATTAAAAAGTACATAAAACAAAATGCAAAAGTAGTCGCTTTTAATGTAGACCCTCTTTTTAATAACGCAGTAGATGGATTAATGTATATCCGTATTGCAGACTTACCTGAAAGTACTGTAAAACCTGTTATGGAAGAATTCCAAGCAGAGCTAGAAAAAAAGTATGGTAATAGAAATCTCGAAGAAGAGTAACTTTTTATTTTTTATATCTTAATTACAGTTTCTTTTATAGCTTTCGCGAAAGCTATAAAAATATTTTACAATTTACTTTGTTCTTTCTATTTTTAAAGCACTAATAATTAACAAATTACTTCTGATGAAACAAGCCACGACTATTGACGAAGTTATAGCAATTCTCGAAGATATTATCGTTATAGAAGTGCAAAACAATAGCAATCTTGCTTTTTTTCCAGTACTCTATAAAAAAGTTACAGAACGTATTAAATTGGGGATAGAAAAAGAAGAATTTGAAGACAATCCTAGGATGGAACGCCTCGATGTTATTTTTGCAAATAGATATCTTAAAGCCTACAACCAGTATAAACAAGGCAAAAAACCTTCTTTAAGTTGGGGAAATGCTTTTGAAGTTGCAAAAAATAAAAATCTATTGATTCTTCAACACCTTCTCTTAGGAATCAACGCTCATATAAATTTAGATCTGGGAATTGCCGTATCAAAAACCATAGAATCAGAAGAGCCATTAGAAAACATACATAGTGATTTTAACAAAATCAATGAGATATTAGCAAGCATGGTAGATGCTGTACAACATAAGATAGGACTGGTTTCTCCTTTATTTCATCTACTTGACAAAATAGCCAAAGGAAAAGAAGATGCCATTGCTACCTTTAGTATCAATATCGCTCGAGATGAAGCATGGGTATTTGCCAATAAATATCATGAGACTTCAAACAAAGAAGTATGTGTTACTGAACGTGATCAATCTATAGCAAATCTTGCCCTTAAGCTTTCTACATCAAAAAGTAGATTATTGCGATGGATCATCCGATTTATACGTTGGTTTGAACATAAAAATGTAGCAAAAGTAATTGATGTTTTGAGTAATTAAATCCTAATTAGTTTGCTTTCGCAAAAGCATAAAAAATCACCTAGTGAAAAGCTAGATGATTTTACACTTATATTGTATTAGTTTTTTAACTCTTCGTCGTCATTAATCTTAGATGTTTCTTTGTTTTTTACATATTTATCTAACCATTGATCTTGTTCCCATAAAAGATGAAGTATAGACTCTTTTGCACGATATCCATGACTTTCTTTAGGAAGCATCACAAGTCTAGCCGTAGCACCTAGTCCTTTTAAAGCATTAAAATAACGTTCACTTTGTAAGGGATATGTACCTGAATTGTTATCTGCCACTCCATGTACAAGAAGTAATGGTGTTTTCATTTTATCTGCATGCATAAATGGAGACATATTGTAGTATACATCTGGTGCTTCCCAATAACTACGTTCCTCACTCTGGAAGCCAAAAGGCGTAAGTGTTCTATTATATGCACCACTTCGTGCAATACCAGCAGCAAATAGATTGGAATGGGAAAGTAAATTTGCAGTCATAAAAGCTCCGTAAGAATGTCCTCCTACACCTACGCGATTACGATCTATGTACCCCAACTTATCTACAGCATCAATAGCAGCTTTTCCATTTGCAACTAATTGTTTTCTAAAACTATCATTAGGTTCTTCATCACCTTCTCCTACAATTGGAAACGATGCATCATCTAATACTACATATCCACGTGTTACCCAATAAATCATAGAACCATAGTATAAATAGGTAAACTCATTTTTATTTTTAGTAGACTGAGCAGCACTATTTTTGTCTTTAAATTCTTCTGGATATGCCCATAAAATCATAGGCATTTTTTCTTTCTTCTCTTTATCATACCCTACAGGCAAGTACATAGTTCCCGTAAGTTCTAAACCATCATCTCTCTTATATGTAATGACTTCTTTATGTACATCTTGAATACTTGCAAAAGGGTTTTCAAAATCTGTAATCTGTGTAAGTTTATCTTTTTTAATATTACGTAAGTAGTAATTAGGGTACTCAGTAGGTGACTCAATACGTACTAAGATTTCACCTTTTTTCATATCAATTGCACTCTGTAAATTTTCTAATTTATCGGTATACAAAGATTCATACATACGTTTTGTCTTCCTAGTTTTTAGGTTCATTGCATCTATAAATGGGAATTGTCCTTTCTCACTATATCCATCTCCCATCAAGAAAAGTTCATTATTTACTATAGTGAGAATAGTACGACCAAACTCATTTTCGTGTGTCACAAAATTACCTGGATCACTATACACATCTTGATAATTACGATCTGTAATTATCTTTCCTGTATTACTAGAACTTGAAGGATTAAAAAGATAGGTTTTTGTATTACGAGTGTTCCACCAATAATCATATGCTACAGCAGTTTGATCATTACCCCATTGAATACCGCTAAAACGACCTACAGTTTGTATTACTTTTTGAGGTGATTTTGTAAAAGGAGCTTCTTGCATATATACTTGATCACGATATGCAACATCTACTCCTGGATCACCGCTATCTAATACTTCTGCCCATACTAATGTCGCTGGTGCATCTGAACGCCATTGCATCCTACGTTTTCCTTTGCGAGCAGCCATAAACCCTTTAGGCAACTCTTCAATGAGTGGAACCTCATTTATAGTCTTAACTAATGTGCCATCTGTACTGTAAATCACAGATGTTTGTGGGAAACGACGATAAGGTACAATATATGAGAATGGTTTTTCTATCGTAGTAATCATCCAATATTCACCATCTGGAGATAACGAAATAGTACTATACATAGCTGCTTCTTTCCAAGATGTTATATTTCCATTAAGTTCTAATTTTAAAAGACTAGAGGTTGCTAATTGCTCAAAGTTGAATACATCATTTGGGTTTTGTAATAAATCTTGATAGGTACGGTTTTGAGCTTTTGAGCCATCACTAGTAGAAATTGTAGGGCCTGTAGGTACTGCTTCTGCAGTATTAATAAGTTCTTTTCTAGATTCTGGAATTACTTTCACTAATAAACTATTCCCTTCTTTAAACCAACGTATTGGATTTCCCATATTTGCATTAAGAGGAGGTGTATTGAGTTTAGAAATTTTTGCCGTAACAACATCAAGAATCCAAATCTCCACAGCATCATCTATTGTATTGGTAAGTGCCATTTTAGATTCATCTGGAGACCAACTAAAATTACTCAGTTTTGCATTACTCGGCAAACCAGAAATCTGTCTTTCCTTTTTTTCTGCAACACCTTTAATTTTGACATTATTAAAATAAGTGACACGACTTCCTATATTGGTTTTTGGATTGATGCGAAGCCCTCCTAAACGTAATTCTTTCTCAGATAATGTCGTAATATCTTTATAGCTATCTCGATAAAGTAATAACATAGTATCTCCATCAGAATTCATGACAACACTTGGCGCTAGTGGAACATCTACAAGATCTAAAATTTCCTTAGGAGGTTTTTGGTAATCAAGATTAATTTGAGCTATTGCATTAGAAATAAATAACAACACGCTTAGAGAGAATAGTATTTTTTTCATTAGAAGGTATGTTTGTTTAAAATTACTGAAAAAACAACCTAATAAGTGTTAATATTATGTAAGAATTGTTTTTATAAAGTCAAAAAACAATTCAAATACAATAAGATACACTTGTATTACAAAACATCAACCGTATATTGAACCCGAATTATGCATTAGAAAATCTATTACATCACAAAACCACTGCAAGC
>CAYYSK010000041.1:0-19042 GCA_964474345.1 uncultured Flavobacteriaceae bacterium | reverse complement strand
TCATCAGTATCAGAACATGAAGTTGTTAATAAACTTATGACTATTAAAAAACAACCAATTATTTTTTTCATCTTTATAGTTTTAAATTAATAAAAGAAGTTACTCTTACTTTATAGTATCAATCATTGCAATTCATTACCCAATTAAGTTATTTTTGACTAAATATTTTAAAATCCTACTAAAATTATATGGAAGAAGCTGAAAAGTATATGAATGGATTATTAACTAATGATCGTTTCATAGTAGCATCTATCTACGATGCATTTTTCCCTAAAATCAAATCTTTTATTCTAGATAATAAAGGAGGAGAAGATGATGTGCAAGATGTCTTTCATGATGCACTGATGTACTTAATCGTAAAGCATAGAGAAAAGCCTTTACAAATACGATCTTTTGAAGCTTATTTCTTTACAATTTGTAAAAATATTTGGAGAAGAACTCTTAAAAATAAAAAAACAAGGGTAATGAATACTGATACTTTACACTATATAGATAAAGAAACTGATCTAGGATTATTTATTTTAGAACAAGATAGATTAGAGATGTATCAAGAGAAGTTTCAATTACTATCCTCTAATTGTAAAGAGATTTTAGGTAGCTACTTTAATGGAATGTCATATGACACTATTCTTAAAGAATTTGCATATACATCGATAAATACGGTTAGACAACGTGTTTTTAAATGTAAAGCAAAGATTATTCAATTAATTAAAGAAGATCGTAGGTATCGTAAACTAAACAGATGAGTCAAATTTTTGAAAATAATAGACAGCAAGAGATTGATGCGTATCTAGAAGGAAAAATGTCGCAGAAGGAAGTGATGATTTTTGAAGAAAAACTTGAAAAAGATTCAGAACTTAAAGAAAATGTATTATTACAACAATCCATACATCAATCTTTTAAAGAAGATGACTGGAGTACAATTCCTAATAGTACAGACAATGAAGAGTTACAATCTATGCAATCCATATTGCGAAATGAACAGAATACAATAATATCGTCTACGATACGACAGGTAGGGGATCAATACATAAATAAAGATCGACCTACAAAAAGTAATACACGTTTTTATTTGCGTATTGCCATGGCTGCAGCTGTACTTATGTTATTTGCGCTTCCGTTTTTAATAAACCTGAACAGTAAAAGTTATTACGATCAATATGCAAATTGGGAACATTTACCCTCTCTACGTAGTAAGGGAAATACACAAGCTAAAATTATAGAAGGAGAGTCATTATATCTATCTCAACAATATACAGATGCGATTCAGTATTTCGAAGAAAATATTGATAAGCAGGATACTTATTATTCGTATGCGCTTATCTATTTAGGGACATCTTATTTTCAAATAGATAATATAGAAAAAGCGCATCAAACCTATGATCTTTTGATTGATTCAAATACACTTCAAAGCTCTTATGGATATTGGTATAAATTACTATTATATCTCAAAAGTGAAAATATAGAGAAAGCAAAGGAAATGATCACTCTTATTGTTAGTAATCCAGATCATTATAATTATAAGGAAGCTAGAAAATTAGAGAAAGAACTAGAAAATAAATAGGTGTGCTTTCGCGAAAGACTATACTAAGTTTGTTGAAGTGGTATATAAAGGTTTCTAAATTTTAATTTTAGAATAAAAAGAACTGCTTCAATTTTTCATTGATGCTATATTGTGGGTGGTTTTATAGAATGATGATAAATTATTTATTTTTAATATTTAAACTACAGATTGACCATTAAGTAGTTTCCACTTATTTTCTCTTTTTATCACTGTTCCAGTTTCTATAATCGATACCGTTGATACTATTCATGAAGTATCAACTGTTTTACTATCTACAATACCAGTGTAATTAGCTATTTTACTTGATAGCGAAAATATCTGTAATGTATCCCATTTAAGTGTGATTTTTTCAAGCAATTTTGCGTTCTGATTGAGGATGTTTTGGACAGAATCATAATTTACCCGAATTATGCATTAGAACTTCGTGATGAAGGTTGGATGTGCCATAAAATATAGCATTTTATGAGTTTTAGCATAGCACCGCTACGGTTAAACTCAAAAATGTAGTGCAACGGTATATTTTGCAGTACATTCAAACTGTAATAGATTTTCTAATGCATAATTCGGGTTTAATGCAGAAGAATAACCAGGAAGTACCTAAAAGAAATCAAGTGATTTGTCCAAATACGCGAATTCAGCAGTTAGTCCATTTTTATTGATGTCGATATGGTAATTTGATAATATCAATTCTATTTCTTTTATGATTGCATCCTGATCAAAATGGATTGCTTTTTTAGAATTATCACAAGAAATTAATGTAAGTATGCCACATATGTAAAGTAGCCGTTTCATATTATCGGTATTGTAAATACAATGTATTAGATAATCACAATTATAATAAGAAATAGGCATTGAGTTTCTATAACTACTTTAAATTATATTCTAAACTTGTTATTATTAGTAAAAAATAGTGCATTGGCAAAAAACAGCTTTCCATTTTCCCAAAAAGCACGGAAAAGTGGGTCATCTACAAGATAAATAATACTACCACTACCCATGCGTTCTTCTCCAAAAACTAAAGACTTTTCTAGTTTTGATTTTGCATTATCTCCTGCAAAACCTGATACATTAGTTACTTCTTTTGGGATATAGGCAACATTAAAACCGCGATCTAGATACTTGTAAGAAGTACTTCCCAATTTTAAACTATAATAAGTATCTCCATACCCAAATGCCATCGGATGTGTAGGATCTACTTTAGTTTTAAAGATACTCCCTGTAATAAAATTAGTAACACTTGATTCTTCACGATCAGCATATGGAGTTAAGTTGTCTTTTTTGTCGTCTTTTGTATCATTTCCTTTAGAGCTATTTAGCTTTAAGCTAAATCCACTTTTTCCAGCAAACGTGCTTACTGCTCTATCTATAGCAATAATTTTACCACCTCCACGTACAAAATCTTTGACAGTTTCTAGAGCGCTATCATTAAGAGAGCTACCATACCACCCACTAGGCATGATGATGATATCAAAATTATCTAGGTTTATAGTTCCTATACGACTTGCTTCTATAGAAGTGGCAGGATATTCTAATGTTTTTTCAAAGTAATACCAAGTTGCTCCATAACTTAAAGAAGAAGTCCCATCTCCTTTTAATAAAGCTATTTTAGGTGGGTTAATCAATTTTATTTCTGGAGAACCAAAATCAGGTCCAGAATTAGAAAAGCTAGACGTAGATGGTGTTAATTGGCGTTGATGATCGTTTGCAATCTTGTAAACGGTGTTCACAAAATCTTTGTTGTTTTTATTATCACTTTTTGTAATGATAAGAGAACCACGATCAAATTTTTGATTACTATTTACAAGCGGTTTTTCTGTAAACCGTGTTTTAATTCCTGCTTTTAATAAGGCAGCAAGGAATTTTGCATCTTTCATACTATTCCAAGTAGTGATATATCCAGGCGCATCAATACGTTGTTGGTTAATTACTTTTGTAAATGGATTTCCACTATTCGTAGCAACTTTAGTAGTACTCGCGATAGCATCTAAGCCATACGCATGTGGCAAACTCCAAGCAGTAATATCATAAGTAAGCGGTGTTGATAATTTTGCGTCTGGCTCGAGGAGTACTTTTACCATTTTCCCTTTAGGTTGATCTGTATGTACAACCAGCGCGAGGTCATAGTTCATACTACCTTGTCCATTTTTAGTATAACTAAAACCAATTGCTTTTCCGTTGGTAGTAAATCCATAGGTGATTTCATGACGATCTAATAAAGTAGTAAGTGCTTGTAGATGATCTTTATCTCCTGAGAGCACATAACTTTTGTATTTTAGATTGCTGTTTTTGAAAAACTTGGCAAACTCACTATTGATTTTTGATGCATTTTTTGATGAAATCTCTACAGTGGAAAGTCCTGTTGTTTTATGATGAGCAACACGATCAAATAAGGTAAGCTCAACGCCTTCATCATTATTGATTCCCAACCCTGCTCGACCATGACCAGCTTGCTCATAAGTCATTCCAATAGCTCCCATATATGTAGGGTACGTGTCTCCATAACTAGGGTATAATAAATCAAAACGCTCACGTGTGAAGAATAACCATCCTTCTTGATCAAAATAGCGAGCATGATTTTGACCTATTTGCGTTTGAAAATCACGTTGCCAATCTGTGATGATTTCATGAAAAGGTTCTGCTGCAGGCGCAAAATAATAAGGCTCGTTAATTCCTTGTTCGTGAAAATCTACGTGTACGTGAGGTAGCCATTTATTATAAATTTTTAAACGAGATTGACTTTCTATTTGTGTTGCCCAAGCCCAATCGCGATTCAAATCAAATAAGTAATGATTAGGCCTTCCTCCAGGCCATGGTTCATTATGTTCTGATGCTACTTGTGTTGGGTCATAAGGAGTTGAGGCCACTTGATTAAACCAATTTGCATATCGGTCACGTCCATCAGGATTGATAGAAGGGTCTATAATTACAACAGTATTATCTAACCATGCTTTTTTTGTAGTAATAAGTTCGTATAAAGTAACCATAGATGCTTCTGTACCAGAAGCTTCATTACCGTGTACATTATATGAAAGCCAGACAATTGCTTTATCTGATGTTGTACTACTAGTAGAACCAATACCTGCTTGGGCAAGATTTGTAGTTCTAATGGTTTCTAAATTATTGTGATTGGATGTTGAAGTTACAATAGCATAAGTGAGAGGGCGACGTTCATTAGTGCGACCATATTCTTGGTATGTAACCAAGTCACTATTTTGAGCAATATATTCAAAATAACGTACTACATCTGAGTGACGCGAAAATTGAGATCCTATCTCATATCCTAAAAATTCTGAAGGAGATTGAACTTGAGCTTGAAGTATTCCTGTTAATAATAGTAGAAATAGAGAAAAATAACGCATAAAATTTTCTTTAAGATAAAAGCCTTAAATATACCTAATATACAAGAAAGATATAATTGTTTTTAGACAATTTTATGCTTTGTATACTGTCTTTATACTCTGAATATGTATGTAAGTATTTGATTAAATGCTAAGTGGTGAAATCAAATCCGTTTTACTATAGAATTTTATCGTGTCTGTTAAACTGAATAATGATTAATCTCTCTAATATCCTTATAGGGATTAGGAAAATGAAAGAATATTTCTAAATCGAAAACGGATTATTCTTTACGATATGTTTATTCTAAAAGTGTCGTTTTACGAGAAGCTACACTTGGAAGTGTAACAGTGTTAGAAACTGCTGTTGTATTATTTGTTGTCGCGATAGAAACATTTGGAGTCGTTATTGTTGTGTCAAAAACTTCCCATTGTGTACCATTCCAGAAATAATATCCTGGAGCGATAGAACCTGTAGTTGCGGTGTTATTTATTAGTAAACTAGCAATCTTAGCATTTTTCTGAATAGATGCTGGTGTAGCTGATAAACTAGTTAATGTAACATTAGGGATATAAACTCCTTGATATGCTGAAGTTATTTTTGAAGGTACTGTATTTGGAGCAGAAGGAGCAAGTCCTACTTGACTATATGTTGTCGCAGTTACAAGAAAAAGAATGGCAATTATTGAACGTTGTAAATTGTACATTTTATTATGGTTTGGGATTGCTAAATTACATTATAGATTCCTTGATACATAGTATAAAATGATGTTTTAGACGAAAAACCAATTTTACCGATGAAGTACACAGGAACATGTTTTTCATAGTGTTAATTGTAATTTTCATCGACACATTCAGACAGAGCTTATTATGTAATCATCGCCAAAAGACCTATTTTTGAAAGGAAATTGTTATACAAAAATGCAGAAAACCACTATTACGTATTCTGAAACAGGATATTTTTCAAAACTCATTTGTGATTATCTAAATCAAGATAAAAAAGTACACCCTTTTTACCATAGATTTCCTTTATTAGAAAATTTTGAAGACCAAATAGAAGAAAAAAAAGATGTATTTACAGATACAACTAGAAAAGCATTAGTTACTTCTTTGCAATCTCAATATCAACATATTTCTATTTCTGAGACAACACAAGAAAATATTGAAAGATTAGGAGATGCTACGAGTTTTACGATTACAACAGGGCATCAACTGAACTTATTTACAGGACCTTTATATTTCTTATATAAGATTATTCATACTATTACGCTTTCGCGAAAGCTAAAACAGCAATACCCTAAATACGATTTTGTTCCAGTGTATTGGATGGCTACAGAAGATCATGATTTTGATGAAATTAATTATTTTAGATTTAAAGGAAAAAAGATACAATGGAATAGGGAAGATGGTGGTGCTGTAGGAGAACTTTCAACCGAAGGACTTGATGAGGTGTTAAATCTGTTTAAAACACAATTAGGAAGTTCTAAAAATGCCATACAACTTGGAATCCTTTTTGAAGATGCATATAACAAACATAATAATCTAGCTGATGCAACGCGTTACTTGGCTAATGAACTTTTTGCTACATATGGACTTGTTATTGTAGATGGAAATGATATAGGTTTAAAAACACTATTTGCTCCATATGTACAGCGTGAATTATTTGAAGAAATAGGACATAAAAAAGTTACCTCACAAACAAGTGAGTTAACCCAATTAGGATATCCGGAACAAGTACATCCTAGAAAGATTAACATGTTCTATATTATCAAAGGAATACGAGAACGTATTATAAGAGAAGGAAATGATTTTATTATAAATGGTACTGAAATCAGATTCAGTGAAGCAGAAATGCGTTCTGAAATCGCATTACATCCAGAACGATTTTCACCCAATGCATTATTGAGGCCTTTATATCAAGAAGTAATTTTACCTAACCTAACCTATATTGGAGGTGGAGGAGAGTTAGCTTATTGGTTTCAATTAAAAGCTTGTTTTAAAGAAATGGAAGTTCCTTTTCCTATGTTATTACTTCGAAATTCTGCGTTGATTCGTACTCAAAAACAAAAAGATAAGACAGAAGCGTTACGCATTACAGACAAACAACTTTTCTTAAAACAAAATGAATTGGTTAATCAGAAAATAAGAACCATTTCAAATATTGATATAGATTTTTCTGAACAACGCACATATCTTTCAGAACACTTTAAAGCCATGCATGCTATTGCTGCAGAAACAGATGCTTCTTTTACAGGCGCGGTCAAAGCACAAGAAGTAAAGCAACTTAAAGGACTGGATAATTTAGAGCGTCGATTATTACGAGCACAAAAACGTAAATTAAGTGATCACGTACGACGTTTGGTCGATTTACAAAATGCTGTGTTCCCTTTACAAAGTTTACAAGAACGCACTACTAATTTTGCAGAGTTTTACTTGGAGTTTGGAAAGGAGTTAATTCCAGCTTTATTAGAAAGTCTTGATCCATTAGAAGGAGAATTTACAATAGTTACTTTGTAGTTAATTGACGTATGCCCTCATAAGTTACAATTCCTACAGCATTTGCAAGGTTTAAGCTACGTATATGCTTACTAAATAATGGGATTTTATATAACTTATTAGGATATGATTCTGTAATTGAAGTAGGGAGTCCTGAAGATTCTTTTCCAAATACTAGAAATAGATTTTTCTCAAAAGGGACATTCCAATGATCTTTTGTTCCATGGCTAGAAAAAAATACCATACGAACTTCTTTATTCTTTTCAAAGAAGTCATCTATACTATCGTAATAGAACACTGATAAGTGTTGCCAATAATCAAGTCCTGCACGTTTAAGACGTGTGTCATTAATTTCAAAACCAAATGGCTTTACAAGATGTAAATTACATCCAGCACCTAGGCATAATCTACCTATATTTCCTGTATTGTTAGGTATTTCGGGATGAATGAGAACAATGTTGAGCATAAGAAAATCGTTTAAATCAAAAATATAGGATTATATGACTAAGCAAAAAACCAATAATCAGTTATAGGTTGTTTACCCCATTGTTGAAGTAGTTCTAAAATCTCTTTCTTTCCATCGGGAGAAGAAACCACAATTAAAATCTGAGGATTATCAATTGTAGAAATTGCTTCAAAAGATTGCATCCGTACATCATAAATATCTTTGCCTAATTGCTTTTGATTATTTGATACCCAATGGAAGATATCTTTATACGATTGTAAGATTTTTGCCATGTCCTTGCCATTACGTCCTGCTCCCCAAAGAACAAGAGGTCTATTATAATCTCGATCAATCTCATAAAAGAAACGCATTTTTAAATCAAAATAACGATTGTCTTTATACTCATCCCATGTACGAGAAATACGATTGGATCGATCACGCCAATGATGTAGAATTGCATCAATTCCCATAATTTTTAAACCCTGACGATACATTCTAAAACAAAGATCATAATCCTCAGGATAGATAATAGGATCAAAAGCACCTACTGTATCAAAATCTTCTTTATGAATAAGCCAACAATGAGATGGTATCACGCATTCTTTATAAATCTGTTCATAATGTGTACTTGTTCTAGCAACTTCATTAAGCCACCGCTCATATCGTAAAAAACCATCACCAACTTCTCCTTCGTCTACAAAATGCTCTGTACCTCCAGCAATGACATGACCTTTTCCATATTTAGACCATTCGTCTACGAGTACTTGAATTTTATAATCAGGCATTTTATCGTCAGAATCCATTCTGTTAATTAATGTTCCTTTGATTTCTCGATACCCTCTTTGAAGCGTAGGAATTAATTTTGGAACATTGCTATGGAATACGCGTATTCTTGAGTCCGCTTTTGCGAAAGCGTTTAAAATATCAGGAGTCTCATCTGTCGAATGATCATTAACAGCTATCAATTCCCAATTTTGATACGTCTGTGCAATGATAGAGTCAATACAGGCGTGTAAATATGGAGCTGTATCTTTTACAGCCATAATAATGGAAACAAGTGGTTGAGTATTCATAGATGGTATATTCTCGCAGGGCGTTAATATAACAACAAAAGTCTACTTGTTGAAGAACAAGAAGACTTTTGTATCGCAATCAATTAAACTGAGGCAAAAAAGCTCACTAATTAAACCAAAAAGTGAAGAATATACGTTTTGTATTTGATTTGAAGTTACTCTTTAATGAAGGTTTTATATGTTGGTTTTGAGTTGTTTGTAAATTGTAATTTCAGAATATACATTCCCTCTGATAATTCAGAGATAGCTATGTCATAATCTAATATTGAATTGCTTTTAATATGCCTTCCATCCATATAGAAAAGAGACACCGTTTTTATCTTTTGGTGTTGGGGCACGATAAAATGAAGTGTCTCTTTGGCAGGATTGGGATATATCAAAAGGTTGTTAGGTTTTGTTATATCTATGATAGATAATAATGTATCACAGTTATTTAAAAGTGCTTGTACACTATTGTTTACATTAAGCCTTCCTCCAGTAGTTGTAATACCTTCTAGAGAAGCATTTGAATCTACATTGTCAAGAATAAGATCTCTTACGATTTCTGCAGCGCGTTGTGGATCGTTTAAAGCAAGATCTGCAAGAGTTTGGCAAGGAACACTATATAGCAAAGAGATTGCTCCAGTCACGTGAGGAGTTGCTCCAGATGTGCCTCCAAAATGCCCATAACCTTCAGAACGTGTTGTATATGTTCCAGTTCCTGGAGCTCCAAGATCTATAGTTTCTAGTCCATAGCCAGCATTTGTTTCTTTTATATCATCTATTGTTGTGTTGGTTACAGAAATAAGATATTCACTGGAACATCCAGTAGGAACATCTCCAATGATATCTATATCATAATCTCCATTAATTGTAGCACCACAACTTAAGATTCCGTTTTCTCCTAAAGTAGTATACATAGCGCACCATAAAGGAGAATCTTCTGGTTGCCCAAAATCAATTCCAAAAGAAGCATTAGTTGCTACCACAAAAGCCCCTTGTTCTCCCTGAGTTGCATTGTACAACATTCTACTTTCTAAAATATACGAATAGGATTCTAAGACATTTCCTTCAGCAATACTACTACCACTTACAGTCATTACTTTAATATCCCAATTGACTCCAGATATTCCTGTGCCGTTATTTCCTTTGGCGCCTATAATTCCAAATACAGAAGAACCATGGTTGGAGGGAACAATGATACCATTATTAGTGTAGGCATTCCAACCATTGGTGTCGTCTATATATCCATTTTGATCATCATCTATATTGTTATTGGGTATTTCTAAGGTGTTAATATAAAGATTAGGTTGTAGGTCTGGATGATTAATATTATAACCACTATCTACAACTCCTGCAACAATGATGTCGCCATTTATAGTAGTTCCTCCTGTAGTAATACCCCAAGCATCATTGGCGTCAATATCACGATCGTTTTCTTGATAATAATGCCACTGTTCATTAAAAAAAATGTCATCAGGATTCACCTCTCTCACAGCTGTATAATGATTGAGCTGTGCAGTAGCTATACTGGGATTTCGGTAGAGAGCTGTAATAAGCTCTTTTTCTGTATGTAATGTAATATCGACCGTTAAAAGGTAGATATTTAACGGTTTAGAAATTTGTTTTGAATCTAAAATGATTACCTCAGTAGAAGTATCTATAAATTCTGTTATTGTTTGTTTTTTTTCGAGTTGTATAAGGATTTCGCCTCTTACATAATTTGAATCTTGAGCATTTAATAGTGCGCCTATAAGCACTATAATTAGTGTAATTGTCTTCTTCATGTTGTTCTTGTACATTTTACAAGAAATCACGGGGCTTATAATTACAAAGAGAAGATCTTTTGTATTATATAATCAATAGTAGATTTGGGTCATTTATTAATAGATTTACAAAACTATTTCTATAGAAAAAGTATAGTATGTAATTATGGAAAAACCATAAATATTTATTAATCAATTACTTAAATATAGTAAAAAAAAATTAAATACAAAATATTAAGATGTTGTTTATGTTTTTTTCGAGGAAGAAAAACAATAATTATTCAAAAAAAAATATTTTTATTTCCAAGAATCAGGTAAGTTTTTAGAAATTTCTATAGATTCAAAAACAGTGCTTTCTCTTGTGCCATGATTTTTAACCCAAATAGCCATTTTAAGAATACCTTCTGATAGTATAATTTCTTGAGAAGGTTTAAAAAAAGAAATGAATTTTGAATGATCTGAGTAGGCATGCTCAACTTCTTTTCGTTGTTGTAGATATTTAATTTGAATATCAGACTCTAGAGCTATTCCGATTTCTTTTGCTAGCTGTTGTACTGTTATAGGAGTATCACTACCTATATTAAAAATTTGATTATATGCTTTCGCGAAAGCGGGAGCCTTTGCAATATATGGAGCCACATCATCTATATATGTAAATGCACGACTTTGATTACCATTTCCAAAAATAGTGAGTGATTTTTTTTGTAATATTTGGTTCATAAAAATGCCTACTACATTACGATATTTATCACCAATGTTTTGATACGGTCCATATACATTATGAGGCCTAAAAATAATGTAATTCAATCCAAATAATCTATGAGCATTTTCTAGATCAAGTTCTACGGCATATTTTGCAATACCATAAGGATCTTCAGGTTGTGGTTTTTGACTTTCTTTTAAAGGAAGTTCTTGATCTCCATAGACAGCAATAGATGACGTAAACACAAAACATTTGATCGAGTGATTTACAGCTGCATTAATTAAATTAATACTCCCTATAAGATTATTTTGATAATTGAATTTCCTGATAAAATGACTAAGCCCTTCGGCAGCATATGCTGCTAGATGATATATATAATCAAATGAATATTGATTAAAGAGTGTATTTACAAAATCAGTATCTACAATAGAACCTTGCTTAAAAATAGCTTTAGGGTGTATATTTTCTGTAAAACCACCAGATAAGTCATCTAAGACCACAACTGTATGATTCATATCTATAAGGTGTGCTACTACGTGAACTCCTATAAAACCTGCACCGCCAGTAACTAGAGATATATTTTGCATCTGGCAAACATACAAATAAGCCAATAAGCAAGGAAGTAGATGGATTAAAAGCTACTTACCTTTAACTCAAATTATGCATTAGAAAGTCTATTACAGCTTGAACGTACTGTAAAATATACCGTTACACTACATTTTTGAGTTTAACTCTCCACCTTCGTGAAGACAGGCTTTACAGTGCTACGCTAAAACTCATAAAATGTCATATTTTATTGGCGCCGCCAAAGGGTTTAATACTCCGAGGCTTGCCTCGAAATTAAAATTCAGTTTCGTATAAATGCCTCGTGGACTTGCCTCGAGGTAGTTTACTATATGTTCAACCCTCATTACGAAGTTCTAATGCATAATTCGGGTTTAATCGTATATTTTTTTTGTTATTCTAACCATTCTAATTTATAAATGGCGTTGGTGACTATTTGATTTGAAGACATACCACCAGCTAGGTATTTTATGGTAGGACTTATATCGGCGATACCTCTTAGATCCATAGGTAATTGAGGAGCGGTATTCTCTTCCCATTCTATAGTATCTGTCTCGGTAAATAAATCACGTTGTGATGTAGGAACACCTCCAGATCCATCGTATGCAATGCCATTAAAATTGTATGTATTTTTACTGCCTCCTACCCAATGTAATTGATCATTTACAATAGTTGCTGCCATTCTATACCCATTTATTGACGCGTTTGGTATGATACTATTCCAAGTAATCTGTGTTGGGTCATCTGGATTAATAGTCCCTATACGTAATTGATTTTGAATCCCAAACCCACCGCTTGAAGTTGCTCCCCCAAAGTAATAAATTGTATTTCCTATGATCGTTCCAGAGGCTCCAAAAGATCGATACTCATCTCCTGGTACTGAAGTTCCAGATAACCAAATGTTTTGTGTGGGATCATATATTTGTACGTTTGGAATATTTGCCATTTGATTCCATCCAGTGATGAGGTAAATGAGTTGATTATTCCATACTGCTTGTACCTGATCGTCTGTAGGTATAGGTATGTCAGGTGCATCATCTAAAAATGTATTGTTTATAATATCATACCGATGCATTTTACCAGAGGTAATTTCACTATTATCAGTAAGTACATGATAGCCTCCAGCGATATAAATGATATTTCCTATTCTAGAAGCAGCTGTAGCTATCTTTCCTAATGTGTCTGGTATATCAGGAATTTGCTCTGCAATACCTGTTTCAATATTATATCGGTAAGATCGTAGGTGAATACCCGAAGGCTCCTTAGTTGTGTCAATACCTCCAAAAGAAAATAAATATGGAGTGTTGTCTATAAAACCTTCAACAACTGCATTATTAGACACAGCTTCGGGAAGTGAACCTACTTGAGTTACTTCTAAGATTGTAGTTTGATCAACAGGAGGGAGGTCATCTGTGCTAATTTCTTCATTTATATCTTCTACCATTACATCTGCATTAGAGCAATCTGTTAATAGAAAAATGGCGGTTATAAGAAATGTATATTTCATAGGAGTCAATCTTTTACTAGGTACTATGAAGTAAAATTATAGGATCTCCTATTACATAAGGTTAATTCCGATCAGAAAAACTTATTTTTTTGTTTGGCTTCTAGCTTGTTTAAAATATTTTATAGGAGGGAATAGCATTCCAAAAGATTCTCCATCATGCTTGCCAAGATGTTTGTGATGCATTTTATGAGCGCGTCTAAGTGCTTTACCATACCATCCATTTGAGTTTCTAAATAGTTTAAAACGTTGATGTATAAAAATATCATGTACCATAAAATAAGCAACACCGTAAGCAAAAATACCTAAGCCTATAGGTAATCCGGCCCAGAAGCCTTTGTATTGCCATAACAAGAAACAACTTATACTTACTAGAGCATAAAAAATAAAGAATAAATCATTGCGTTCCCACCAAGAACTATGGTCTTTATGGTGATGATCTTTATGGACAGACCACATAAAACCGTGCATTACATATTTATGGGTAAACCAAGCCATAAATTCCATGATACAAAAAGTAAGAAGAAAAATAAAAATCCAAAGTAGGGTTTGCATTATAATAACTTAAATAAGATTGAGACGATATTTGACATAACTACGCGCTAATAAGCTCACTTTTACATGATCTGGAACACGTATTCTACTATTTTTAATTTCAGAAGATGGGACACGTTTTAATTTGGTGAGTAATTTCTTATAATACCTATAAGCAGCATATACCCCAAACTTTGCTTCTATTGGTAATTGATTAATTCCCGAGAGTCCTTTTTCAAAATCATCTTCTATATCTGCAATGATACGTTGCTTTGATGCTTCATCCAAGTCTTGGAGATTTGTATTTGGAAAATAAGTTCTGCTTAATCCTTCAAAATCTGCTTTCAAATCTCGTAAGAAATTTACTTTTTGAAAGGCAGACCCTAGACTCATTGCACTTTCTTTAAGGACATTATAACGTGCTTTATCTCCTTTTACAAAAACAGTAAGACACATAAGACCTACAACATCTGCAGAACCATAAATGTATTCTTTGTATTCTTCATCAGTAAGATAGTCAGATTTGATAAGATCAAGGCGCATACTCTTCATAAAAGAATCTATAAGATGTCGTTCTATATTATATTTATGAACCGTCTCTTGAAAAGCGTTAAGAATAGGGTTCAAACTTATTTTGTCTATAAGTGCGTGCTCTAAGTCTTCTTCAAATCTTTGAAAAAGAATCGCTTTATTATAATTGTGAAAAGAGTCTACAATCTCATCTGCAAAACGCACAAAACCATAAATGTTATAAATGTCTTGTCTAATAACTGGTGAGAGCATTTTTGTAGCACTTGAAAAAGAGGTGCTATATGACTTTGTAACTGTCTTAGCGCATTTCCTAGATACGATGTCAAATAGTGATTTCATGAGTATTAGTTGTTTTTGGCAATTAATCGTGCAGTAAGCTTACCTGATATTAATGAGGGGGGTACGCCTGGTCCAGGAACAGTTAACTGTCCTGTAAAATACAAATTTTTCACCTTTTTACTTTTAAGTTTAGGTCTCAAAAATGCAGTTTGTAATAACGTATTTGCCATTCCGTATGCATTTCCTTTATATGAATTGTAATCTTTTATAAAATCATTTACGCAAAAAGAGGACTTAAAATTTACATTTTCTATCACTTTTTGATCTGTAAGTTTTTCAAAGCGATCCATAATGATGTCAAAATATTGTTCTCTTAGCTCTGAAGTGTCTTCTAAACCAGGGGCTAGTGGTATTAAAAAAATACCAGCTTCTTTCCCTTCTGGAGCAGCACTTTTATCTGTCATAGATGGAAAACTTGCATAAAATAAAGGTTTTTCGGGCCATTTAGGATTGTCATAAATGGCTTCAGCATGTTTTGCAAAATCTACATCAAAGAACAACGTGTGATGATCTACGTTTTTTAATTTTTTATTAAACCCTACATAAAAGAGTAGAGAAGAGGGAGCAAATGTTTTGCTATCCCAATATTTTTCAGAATACTGTCGTAAATGTTTTGGTAATAGACTTTCTGTATGATGATAATCCGCTCCAGATAAGACTAAGTCCGCTTTCGCGAAAGCGTTATTAACCTCAATACCAGTCACAGTGTTGTTCTCGGTATGTATAGCAGTGACATCACTATTAGTATGAATGCGAACGCCTAATTCTTCTGCTAGTGCTTTCATACCTTCTATTACAGAATACATGCCATTTTTAGGGTGAAAGGTGCCAATTCCAAAGTCGGCGTAATTCATAAAACTATAAAAAGCAGGTGTATTACTAGGTTTTGCACCTAGAAATAGTACTGGAAACTCTAAAATGGCAACGAGCCGCGGATTATTAAATTCTTTACGTACTTGCTTTGCTATTGTGCTAAAGAATTTTCCAATACGTGTCATCGTTTGTGGCGTGACTAATTCCAATGGAGAAACTCCTGGACGATACACGAGATCTTTAATTGCGATGTCATAATTACTTTGTGCATCATCCATAAACTTCTGAAGCTTAGTAGCGCTTCCAGGCTCTTCTGCTTCAAAAACTTCTTTTATTTTTTCTAATGTATCACCTATAGTGATATAGTCTTGTTTGCCAAAATAGACACGATAGGCAGGCCCTAATTTTATAAGTTCATAATAGTCTTCTGGTGTCTTTCCAAAATCTGAAAAAAAACGTTCAAAAACATCAGGCATCCAATACCAAGTAGGACCTATATCAAAAGTGAACCCCTCTTTTTTATATTGTCGAGCACGACCTCCAACGGTTTTATTTTTTTCATAAATCTCTACGTGATGCTCGTCTTTTGCCAAGTAGCAAGCAGCAGCTAGTGATGAAAAACCAGAACCTATGATAGCAATGTGTTTAGGCATATGTCACAGCAGATTTTGATATAAGATTTACAAACTCTCTAATACTCATCATAACACGTACATTTTGAGGTATTTTAGATTCTTCGATATCTTGTGTCATAGTTCCTAATACATATAGATGTAAATTCTGTTTTCCAAACATGGTATTAAAATCCTTAAAATACTTTGGGATATCTTCTCTATGAGGTTGTACTGTAAAATAAGTTACAAAAGAAAGATTAGGGTGATTTATAGATAAATACTTTAAGTTTTCTAACATAATACTTTGCCCTAGGTAAATCACTTTATATCCCTTAGAAACAATCTCATAGTTTAGAAATAAAAGCCCTAACTCATGAATTTCATTTTCAGGTAAAAACAAGGCAAAAGTTCGATCCTTTCTCTGAATCATTTCTTGCTGTTTACTTTCTATATTGAGTAATATTTTTTGTTTAATAAGATTAAAGATAAAATGCTCATGAGATGGATTAATTGTATCTGTTTGCCATAAAAGCCCAATCTCGTGTAACAATGGAAGGAAAGACTCATAAAAAATCTCTTCAAAAGATTTTATTTCCAACAATGTATTGTAGGTTTTGTAAAAAAGATTTTGATCAAAATTCATCATAGCAATCTTAAAAGAATTAATCGCATGATTTTGATTGCCAATGCTTTTTTCTGATACAATTTGCGCCACAATCGTAGCAATTTCTGTAGAAGAGTATTGACCTATTTTTGAAATCTTATACCTGTTTTCTGTGAGGAATACGACATTGAGTAATTTTTGAAGATCACTCAATGTATACGTCCTTATATTGGTATGGGTACGTTCAGGTTGAAGTAGATTGTATCTTTTCTCCCAAATACGTATGGTATGAGCCTTGATACCACTAAGACTTTCAAGGTCTTTAATACTAAATTTTGTCTTTACTACATTATCCATAAGCATATTCTTAACTACTCAAATTTACATAATAAGTTTGTTTTGTTTAACAAAAGTTAGTTAAAATTTAAACAAAATGAATTTTGAAATGCTTTTTACCTCCTCAGTAGATTCTTTTATAGCGTCTTAGCGCGTCAGAAATTAGAATAGATCTCGCAATTGCTTAGAGCAATTAATCCCGAATTATGTATTAGAACTTCGTAATGAAGTGCAAAACGACAATAAACACTAGTGTTTTCTTGCTTTTAGCATAGCATCGCTATGGTAAAGTAAAAAATACAGCGTAGTGATAGTGCTCGCAGTGGTTCTGTGATGTAATAGATTTTCTAATGCATAATTCGAGTTAATATGCATTTAACTTCTCATGCACTTTGTCGATTTCTCTGTCTACATATGCTTGGGCATAATGTACATAGCGATTAAAGGAAGCACTTGTATTACTATGACCACTTATTTTCCTAACTAAATGTTCTGGCATCCCTAAAATGAGTAGGGTGGTGATAGCAGTACGACGCATCATATGCGAACTCATTTTATCGCAAAATCGCACTTGTTTTTTATCTTTGTTCTTTACCGCTTTTCCTTGCACTTCACGTGTTTGATCGATCACATGTGTAAAGCCAGCAAGTTCTCCAATTTGTTTCAAGTTTTTATTGTAATTGAAGAGTGTTAACGACCCAAAAAGTAACGTTTTAGAACTACGGGTTCTGTAGTTTTTAAAGATTGCTACGGCATATTCTGGTAGCTTAATAAAACTATACGTCTTGGTTTTTTGTGATTTGATTTTAAGATACCATTGGTCATCTTGTAATTCAAAATTTTTGATCGTTAATGTAAAAATATCAGAGTATCGAAGTCCTGTTGTACATCCAAATACAAAAATATCTTTCACCTTTTTATGCATAGGTTTTAAAGAGTCATTAAATTCTTGATCATGGATTAAAAACTTCAATTGATCTGGCGATAGTACTAGAATATCTACTTGCTCTTTACGTACATATAATAATCTATGATACTCTCCTGTATAGATATCTTTATCATAAGAAAGGTAATTTAAAAACACTCGAATGATTTTAATATTGGCTCCTACATAATTATCTCGACATCCTTTTTTGTAGAGATAATTGGTAAAGTGTTTGTAAAACTTTTTCCAATAATTTTTTTCTGAAAGACGTTCTCTTTTAGTGAGTTTAGTGGTGTCACATATGCGTAATTCAAACGTAGCTACCTCTGTAAATAACTCTAGATTATGTAATACATATCTATAGTTATCTATAGATTGTTTTTTAACGCGTTCTCCATTCTTTTTTAAGCGCTTCCCAGTTTGCGTATCTTTTATAAACTGCCTAAAAAGAGGAAGTAAGGGTTGTGTTTTTTTCATGTGCAATCAAAATTTAGTTTAACATTGTTTACAAAAGAGTAGGGAAGTACACCAGGTTGAGCATAGTCAAAACCTATTTTGGTAATCTGGAAATAGCTCTCAATTACTTCTTCGATAAGTTCAGGATGGCAACTTGAATTGACAACTTCTTCTATTGTAAACAACTGCTAGATTGTTAGACAATAATTTAAAAAAGAGATTGTCCAAAAAAGGATTTTATAGCTCAATCCAAATTCATTTTAGTTTCTCATAACCTTAATGAATTTGTATACTGAGATTCTGAAATAAGTTCAGAATGACGGCTTACGTTTCTTCTTAGAAAACCTCTTTACAGGATGTTAAGATTACTATTTTTGGAATGCTTGTTAAGACTGGCTTTCTCGATATGACTTAAAAGAACATATGAATAATAACAAATCCTTTTAGAAACCAGATAGTCT
>CAYYSK010000040.1:9936-19340 GCA_964474345.1 uncultured Flavobacteriaceae bacterium | reverse complement strand
TTCTCTATTAGATTTCTTCTCTTTAGGAGTTTTAGGATTCTCTAGGATATAGAGTTTGAGATACTCAAATGTACGGTTGTGTTTCTTTACACCTTCATTATTTATATATGATCCATTGTAGAACTCTAGGTATAGACTTTGTTTACCGTCTTTTAGTTTCTTTTTCTTTAGGCTAATTTTCATAAAAGGTGTACTTTTAGTACATCTTTTAGTGTGTAAATGATTAAAGGTGTACTTTAGAGGTAATAAATATACTAAAATAAGCTAACTAAAGGAAAATAGAAATTGATAATATTTGTGTAAAGTATTGATTTAATTGACTTTGTTTTCTTTTAGTTTCTTTTGTTTGATATAATTACTTCCCAATACAAAAATTAGCAAAGATATTCCCAAGTAATTCATCATTAGTAATTTGCCCTGTGATTTCTCCAAAGTGATAGAGCGCTTGACGTATATCAATGGCCATCAAATCTCCAGAAAGATCAGTATCAAGTCCATATTGTACTTTTTCAATTTCTTCTAGAGCTTTCAATAAAGCATCGTAATGTCTAGAATTAGTAACAATGGTCTCATCATTACGTAAAGCACCTGTGTTTACAAAGTCAAGTAATTTCGCTTTAAGCGCGTCAACACCTATTCCTTTTTTTGCTGAGAGAATATGAAGGTTAGAAATTCTTGATTGTAATTCTTTGATATCAGTTTCCTGAAGTTGATCTACTTTATTTGCTACAATAACAAGGGGTTTTAAAGGGAACTTATTTTTTATTTTTTCAATTTCTATAGAAAAAGCATCACTAGCATTAAGAAACTCTTTAGCACTGAATAACATAACAACTACTTGTGCTTGCCTTATTTTTTCAAAGGTTTTTTGTATTCCTAAGCCTTCTATAACATCTTCTGTCTCTCGGATACCTGCAGTGTCTATAAAACGAAATCCTATACCACCTATAGTGAGTTCATCTTCTATCGTATCACGAGTAGTGCCTGCAATATCAGAAACAATAGCTCTTTCTTCATTTAACAACGCATTGAGTAAAGTAGATTTCCCAACATTAGGTTCACCTACAATGGCTACGGGAATTCCATTTTTAATTACATTTCCTGTAGAAAAAGAATCAATAAGACGTTTGAGTACTTTGGTAATTCTAGCCACTAATTCTTTAAACTGTGTACGATCTGCAAACTCTACATCTTCTTCTGAAAAATCAAGTTCTAATTCAATAAGCGAAGCAAAATTGAGGAGTTCTTGACGCAATTGTGCAATTTCATTAGAAAAACCACCTCGCATTTGTTGCATTGCTATTTGATGACTAGCTTCATTATCACTTGCAATGAGGTCTGCAACAGCTTCTGCTTGAGAGAGATCCATCTTCCCATTTATAAATGATCGCAAAGTAAATTCACCAGCTTTTGCAGCACGACACCCTTGACGTAGTAATAACTGTATAATTTCTTGTTGGATATAATTAGATCCATGACATGAAATCTCAACGGTAGGTTCTCCGGTATATGAATTTGTTCCTTTAAATAAAGATACTAATACTTCATCAAGTGCACGTTCTCCATCTACAATATGACCTAAATGAATGGTATGCGTTTTTTGTTTTGATAAGACCTTGCCATGTATAGATTTGAAAAGAGGAGAACATATCATAATTGCTTCTGGCCCAGAAACACGTATAATAGCAATGGCTCCAGCACCTGCAGGGCTAGCAAGCGCAACAATAGTGTCTTGTGTATTCATGAGAACAAAATTACGCAATCGTGTAACATTTTATAGAAAATCACTACATATAAATTGTAAATCAATCATAAAACAATCAAAAAATGGAAGTCGTACATCAAGAAACCGCACAAAGGGAAGACAAGCAATTAATCGTCCTAACACACTTATCTCAATTGTTAGATTATGCAACAGGTTTTGGAGGATTTATAGTACCTCTTATCTTATGGATCGTAAATAAAGATAGAGTCTATGATATGGATGAACACGGGAAGTCAATCCTTAATTTTCAAATAAGCCTATTTCTATATGCGATATTATGTATTCCAGCTATCTTCTTAGTAGGATTAGGAATCGTAGGAATTATAGTACTATGTATTCTTGGATTTGTATTACCTATAGTAAATGCAATAAGAGCAAGTAATGGAGAAAAACCGAATTATTATATCAGTATTCCTTTCTTTAGTTAATTAGGAATCTCTCAGATATTTTTTATCCATCCAGAAAGTTCCAAATGGGATGATAGAACATAGCAATACAATCGCTAATGTTTTGTTGTTCCATTTTCGTTCTGGTTTCATAAGTATAGCCATCACCACGTATGCCAGGAAAAGAAAGCCATGAATCATTCCAATTACTTTATTTGGATATCCATTGTCCCAAATATATTTAAGAGGCATTGTAACAAATAGAATAACTAAGAAAGAGATACCTTCGAGAAGACTTAGAACACGGAAAGATTTGAGCATAGGGTTTTATTTTCTGCAAAGATACATACCCATGTTTCTTTAAGAAAATAAAGCAGCTTTTTAAGTCGATTTTATTTGAAAAACTATAGTGCTTCAAACAATTTACTTCATAATTATTTGATAACCAAACCTATGTTAAATAGATGTTAGGTATATTATGCTTTCGCGAAAGCTATTGTAACTTTACCTGAAAATATAGATTAGAATGAATAAACTTAAAGGAAAAGTAGTTCTTATTACTGGAGGAACAAAAGGTATAGGGTATGGTATTGCAAAAGTATTATTAGATACTGGAATGCGTGTAGCAATTACGGGGCGAACAAGAGAGACAGTTACAGAAGCAGCAAAGGCGCTGGGAATAAATGCTATGGGAATACAAGCTGATGTAAAAAATTTAGAAAGTCAAGAACAAGCTGTGGCTAATGTGATTGCTGCATTTGGAAAACTTGATATTCTTATCGCTAATGCAGGAGTAGGACATTTTGCATCTATCGAAGACTTAAGCGTTTCTCAATGGGAGGATACAATAGATACAAATTTAACTGGTGTTTTCTTATCTGTAAAAGCGAGTCTAGCTGCAATCAAAAAGTCAAAAGGTTATATTATGACTGTTTCCAGTCTAGCTGGCACTAATTTTTTTGCAAAAGGAACAGCTTATAATGCTAGTAAATTTGGTTTAACAGGATTTACACAAGCATTAATGTTAGATGTTCGTAATGATGATGTAAAAGTAACTACGATTATGCCAGGTTCGGTAAGTAGTCATTTTGGAGGTAGATCCCCAGAAGATGGTAAAGATTGGCGTATACAACCAGAAGATTTAGGGCAGATAGTACTTGATTTATTAAAGATGCATCCTAGAACACTACCAAGTAAAATAGAAGTAAGACCAAGTAAAACTGCTAGCTTGTAACAATACATAATTCCACTGGATAAAATGGTATCCAGTGGAATGTTATTATTTAAAGCGGTTTAGATACCACTAAAGTCAGGAAGACTTGAAGTCTCTACTGATGAAATTCCTTGAATACCATTCCAAGTCCAACTAGCAGCACTGATATCTAAAGGAGCCGATGGAAAATCTCGGCACCCAGCATTTGTACTTTCTAATCTATTGGCAACAAAGGTGAAATTTAAATTACTTGCACCTAATGGAACATTGTTACTACTTTGAATATTAAAAAAACTAGAATTTACAACTCCAATAGGAACAGGAGTTCCAGGAGCACTGCATAATCTTTGATAATCCCCAGAAATATTTAATACGAAGGTTTCACTATTTTGATTGACAAAAATTGTAGTAGAGGTAATTGAGAATCCTAACGAACTTGTCTGAGCAAATGTAAAATCCCAAGAACCTGTTATAGAACCATCATTGCTCGTAAAAGAACCAATAGATGGTATCATTCTTTGATAACTTAAATCTTTTACAACTGTTGCTATAGCTGTATGACCTTGAATATTAGCGTCAAATACATCTACAGTATTTTCTTCCGTAATAGATACTTTAAAATTTCCTAGTTTCCCATAAAATGTAAGTACTTCTGAAGCAACGGTTTCTTGTGTAGTAAAGAAATATGTTTTTCCATCATTTTTTTTTATAAAAGCGTTATAGGCTCCATCATTCCCTAAATTAATAGTGATTTTTTCATGAAAATCTTGATGTAATGTTGTAATGGTTCCTTGATACAATCCTTTTTGATCATTATCAAATCTAAAATGAGGTGCTTGTGGCATAGCTTCTTCCCCGATAGTTACTGATAGATTTTCTTGTGTAAGAGTAGTAGAAGCATCTTCTTCTTCAATAGAGCAACTTATTAGGGAGATTGCAATAAAAAAATGCGTGATTTTAAGTTTCATGAATCTATGTTTTTGATTAAGTAACGAATGTATCTTGTATCCCAAAATGTTACAATACCCGTTGAAGGGTATTTTTACTAGTACAAAAACAATGTATGATATATTAAAAAAGCCGAAGATGTTCTCATCTTCGGCTTTTTTAGTATTCTATTAGGAAGTTATTAGTATGCGTTTAGCGCAGCAACATATTCTCTTAATTCTTCTTCATTTACTTTTTTATCTATATCACGTATGAGGCAAAAAAAGTAGTGTAAACTTTCTTTAGGGTCTGTTGCTACTGTTTCTATTTCTTCACCTTCTTCTATTGGTTCATCTTGCGGAATAGGAATATCAAATGTCCCATGTGCATCAATATGCTCAGCAGAAAGACGTGTTGCTTTTGCTAGTAAAGGTAATTCTTCATCTATAGTATATGGACGTAATGTCTTAAGATCTTCTACCACAGTATTTGTAATAATTCCATTGTGAGCAACATCGTCAATGAGTTTATGTATCAGTTTTACGGCTTTAGAGTTTTGAAGTGTTTTCATAGCTGTGGTATGTAGTTTTATCGTTCGTGGATTGCAAATTTAAGTTTTTGAATCTCTTTTTACCAGTAAAATTTGTTATAAATTCGTCAAGAATACAAGATTCTTTTATGAGTAAACGTTCCCTTAAAAAATATGTAGCAGAAATGGATGAACATGCTCTCAGAGAGCAAATTATAGATTTGTATGATCGTATCCCAGAAGTAAAGACATTCTATGATTTTGTATTTAATCCTAAAGAAGATAAACTTATTGAGGAAGCAAAAATCAAAATTAGTAACGAATATTTCCCTACAAAACGCCGAAAAGCTCGTAAACGTAGATCCGTTGCTCAAAAATATATTAAACATTTCAAAACCTTAGGAGTAGATCCTAAACTGCTAAGTGATTTGATGCTCTTTAATATAGAAATTGCACAAACGTATAGCGCTTCAAGCACAACAATGCCAGACAGCTTTTATAAGAGTATGTTAAATTCTTTTAAAGAAATATTACAATACCTTACATATCACAATCTTAAAGAAGAGTATGGTTCAAGAGTTGAAAGTATAATAGATCAAACTAATGATCAAAATTGGCCGATTACTGATGATTTTGAAGAAATTGCTAATGATTTTGTTGATTAATTGTTGATAGCCTTTGTGAGATTTATGTCTTATACTTTCGCGAAAGCGTAAAAATCACTTAATTTTGCAAGATTCCATTTAAAATCACAGAAAAACCCTACATTTTTGAGTCAAACGTTAGCAACAAATAAAGCACCAGAAAAAGAACTGTATGATTATCAACTAAAAGATCTTGATGCTGTTTTTGAATGTATCAATAGATCTGAAGATGATTTTAATCTATTATATCAACTTCCTACTGGAGGAGGGAAAACTGTTATTTTTTCTGAAATTGTCCGTAGATATATAGAACAAAACAACAAAAAGGTTGTTATTCTAACACATCGTATAGAGCTTTCTGTACAAACATCACGTATGCTTACAGAGTTTAAAGTACCAAATATGATCATCTCTAGTGATGTAAAATCTCTTGAAGGAACAAAGGATTATATGTGTTATGTAGCGATGGTAGAAACACTTACCAATAGATTACAAGAAGAACAGATAACGTTTGATGATGTTGGACTCGTTATTATTGATGAAGCGCATTACAATTCGTTTAGAAAATTATTTAGTTATTTTCATAAATCTTTTATTCTAGGAGTTACAGCTACACCCTTAAGTTCTAATATCAAGTTACCTATGAAGGATAACTATAATGAACTTTTAATAGGAGAAAGTATTCCCGCACTTATAGAAAAAGGGTTTCTAGCAAAGGCAAAGACAATAAGTTATAATGTAGGATTATCTTCCTTAAAACTCGGTATCAATGGTGATTATACAGTAAAATCATCTGATATACTTTATACAGATACTTCTATGCAAGAAAAATTACTTGCTGCGTATGAAGATCAATCTAAAGGGAAGAAGACATTAATCTTTAATAATGGAATTAATACGTCTCGTTATGTACAAGAAACATTTATAGAGGCAGGATATGCTATACGTCATCTCGATAATACAAATAGTGCCAAAGAGCGTAAAGAGATTTTAGAATGGTTTAAACATACTCCAGATGCGATTCTTACCTCTGTAAGTATTCTTACGACTGGTTTTGATGAACCAACAGTAGATACCATTATTTTAAATAGAGCTACAAAATCATTGACGTTGTATTTCCAAATGATAGGGCGTGGTTCTCGTATTTTACCTCATAAAAAAGATTTTAAGGTTTTAGATTTAGGAAATAATGCAGCACGTTTTGGATTATGGGAAGCTCCAATAGATTGGAAAGAGATTTTCCAATTTCCAGATTTTTATCTAGAGAATTTGATAGGAGATGAGGAAATAGAACGCAATTTCTCATATGTAATGCCTCCAGATTTACGTAAAGAATTTGCAAATACTGATAAGGTATACTTTGATATTAAAAAAGAATATAAACGTGTGATAGCTCAAGGCAAAAAGGCAAAAACGGCTTTAGATAATGCTGTAGAACAACATGCACTTATGGTAGTAGATAATAGCGAGGATGTATTTGATGCTCGTATTCTTGCTAGAAAACTAAAAGAAGATATAGCTTATCGCGTGCGACAATATTCGTATAGCATTATGAATAATACGCAAAACTATAGAGACTGGTTGCAAGAAGATTATGAACGTAAGTTACGCTTACGTATCAATCAGATTTGTACAGAAAGGGATATGTAAATCAGATTAAAATATTCTTATAATCTGAACAATAATAAAGAATAATATAACATAAAAGAGTCTGCCTAATCCTTGAACAGTACTCATTTGTGATATTTTCTTTTCGTAACCGTATTTTTCAAAACGTTTTTCTTCGGATTCATTAAATCCATTGGCTAGGCCGTTAAATGGAATAAAGAAAAACGTAAGTGATTCTTTTGTTGTAAGAGATTCAAGTTTACGTTTTTTTGTTTTTAAGTTCTTGTTCTGTCAATGATATAATTCGGGTTTAACCTTGTTGTAATTTCTGAGCAACGGCTTGTACTTCATCTAGCACTCTCAAAAGATTACCGCTCCAGAGTTTTTCTATTTGTTCTTCAGTATACCCACGTTTTACTAATTCCATGGTAACATTCATAGTTTCTGAAGCATCTTCCCAACCTTTTATACCACCGCCACCATCAAAATCTGATGAGATTCCTACATGATTGATTCCCATTTTCTCTATTAAGTAATCTATATGGTCTACAAAATCACCTACGTCAACAGCAGGAGGGAGGTTTATAGCTTCTTTTATTCTTTCTTTGAATATAGGTTGTAAAGAAGCATATTTTTCAAACATTTCTGCACGTTGTGCTGTTGGAAGTGCTCTTAACTCACTCCTTTCCATCCAAGGAAGTCCAGCTTCTTCAATTATTTTTTTTCGGATTTCTCTTTCTTTTTCTTCACGTTTTTCATTCTTTTCAGTGTTTAGATAGCTTTTAAAAGCTACAGTTTGAACAACACCTCCATTTTCTTTCATCCATTGTAACTGCTCATTATCTAAGTTACGACTATGATCACATAAAGCTCTAGCCGATGAGTGAGATGCAATAATAGGAGCCTTGGTAAGTTCAATCATTTGACGCATCGCTTCCTTACTTGGATGAGATACATCAATCATCATGCCTACGCGATTCATCTCTGCAACAACCTTTTTTCCTAAATCGCTAAGTCCATTATGTAGCCATACATTATCTGTTTCTCCAGTATTACTATCGCTCAATTGGCTATGGCCGTTATGTGCTAAAGACATATAGCGTCCTCCTAGGTTGTAGAACTTTTCAACATTTTTAATATCCTCTCCTACAGGGTACCCATTTTCAATACCAATCATAGCTACTTTCTTTCCAGACTTCCAGATACGTCTTGCTTCTTCAGATGTTGTTGCAAGCTGTATTTGATCAGGAGCGATTTCTTCGCAAAGTTTATGAATTGCTTCAAATTTTGACATCGCATTTTCATATGCTGCTTTATATCCTTCTGTATTTAAAGAGTCTTGTCCAGTATACACAATAAACCAAGGCACATCTAATCCACCTTCTTGCATTTTAGGTAAGTTTACTTGCGATGTTAGTTTTTGTGTATAATTAATGGAATCTGTAAAGTTCTTGACGTTAATATCGCAGTGTGTATCTAATGTCATGACATTTTTGTGAATCTCTTTAGCTTTGGCAAGAACTTGAGCTTCTGTCATTGACGTAGATGTTTCTGAAGAGATGTTGCTCTTTTCTTTACAGGCAATAGAAAGAACGAATATGGCAATAAGAATGATTGATTTATTCATGATTAGTTTTCAAGATTAGATATATAAAGATACGTAATGTACCTCAATCCCAAATTATTCATTACGAAGTTCTATCATATAATCTTCATTTTATTTTGTTGGTTATTTCTACTTGAAATATGAGCTTGCTCATCAAGAACTAATGCATAATTCGGATTAAAGTAAAAACACAGCGTAGTGGCGTGTTTGCAGTAGTTTTGTAATGTAATAGAATTTCTAATGCATAATTCTAGTTAATATAATAGAATAGGTGTTGTATAGACTTTCGCGAAAGCGTACTTATAGAAAACAATAAAAGAGAGTCCCCAGAACTATAAGTACCTGGGGACTCTCAAACTAACCAACCAAAAATCTAAATTTTTTATCCTCTACGAGATCTGCTTGAAGATGATCTTCCTTTTGAAGAAGAACTAGAGCGGCTTTTGCTTATACTTCTTGAAGAAGTACTTGAACTTTTATTTGAGCTACGTTGTGTTACTCTAGGAGCACTTGAACGTTGACTTCTTGATTTATTTTGAGATGCACTACGTGAACTTCTATTTGAAGAAGGCCTTGATGCGTTATTTGACTTTTTTGAAGACCTAGAAGCTATACTTCTTGAATTTCCGCTTCTTGAAGTAGTTCCTTTTCTAGACGCTATACCTCTCGAGTTTCCGCTTCTTGAAGTAGTTCCTTTTCTAGACGCTATACCTCTCGAGTTTCCGC
>CAYYSK010000040.1:0-9836 GCA_964474345.1 uncultured Flavobacteriaceae bacterium | reverse complement strand
TTCTTGAAGTAGTTCCTTTTCTAGATGCTATACCTTTTGAGTTTTTACTTCTTGAAGTAGTACGCTCTGTTCTAGATGTAATCCCTCTTGAGTTTCCACTTCTTGAAGTAGTACGCTCTGTTCTAGATGTAATCCCTCTTGAGTTTCCATTTCTTGATGTAGTACGTGATACACTTGTAAAACGAGCATTATTACGATCTACATTACCACGACGCCCATTATTATGTGCTACACGACCTCTGTTTGGACGTCTAAAATCACGTCTAGAGTTGTGGTATCCGTTGTTATATCCTCTATAGTAATTATTAGTATGGTATGCATATGTGTATCGTATAGGTGTATAATATCTTCTATAAGGAGATGTATATACTAAACATCTATTATAAACTGGTCTGTAAAAATAAGTATGATATGGTCTATATACATAGGCTCTATTATAAATATTTATAAATCCTGTACAGTGGGAGAATACCCCGTAGTTGTTATAATGTACATATAAACCACCAACGCGTGTAATTCTGTTATTACGGTAATTGATAAATACGTCTCCAGCTTGTTTTAAACGTCCATAGTAATCATAGTATAACGGAGTGTCTTCTACTTGGATAACAGCTCCATAATCATCATATTGAACATATGGATCATAATCAAAACCTGTATTAAAGCTTATACCTACTGGACCTGCATTTACACCAATGCTTAAACCATCAGTATATTGTGGAATGTAAAAATCAAATTCTCCGTCTGGGAAAACTGAAAATTCAATTCCGTTTTCTACAAATATATATTTTGAACCGTCATATACGGCTCCTCTATTTATTGTTGTAGTATTTTCTTCTGCAGCATAGGTTGTTGATCCTATAGTAAGCAGACCGATAAGTAATAATGCGAGCTTTTTCATAATACGAGTTTTAAGATTCATAACTATTTGTTTGATTGATTGATGAATACGTTTTTTACATAACAAGTTGCGTGCCAAAAACACAAATTACTGAAAAACAGATAGTTATAAATATATGGGTATTTAGAAAAATAAAAAACGGTTATCATTTGACAACCGTTTTATTCTATAATAGTAGAAAATCATTTATTTTATGCTATTCTTTTTTTTCTGAATTGGAAGTTAATAAATTCAACGAGAAGAGAGAAGGCAATGGTAAAATATAAATATCCTTTAGGAATACTTCCTATTTCTGATCCAAAGATTTTGAGGTGTGATAAATGGGCTGCTTCAGCAATCAGCATAAATCCTATTAAAATCAAGAATGAAAGCCCTAAAATTTGTAATGATGGATGTTTATTAATGAAATCACCTACAGGATTTGCAAAAATCATCATAATAAGGATAGATATTACAACAGCAATGACCATAATAAGTAGTGCGTCATTAGGATTAGGAGATAGACCACTAGTCATCCCGACAGCTGTTAATATAGAATCAAATGAAAAAACAATATTAATAACTGCAATTTGAACAATGGCTTTTGTCAAAGATGAAGAACTCTTTGCTTTAATTTCTTGTTCTTCAGTTCCAACTTCGTCTACTTTTTCGTGAATTTCGTGTACACTTTTCCATAATAAAAAAATTCCACCAGCAAATAATATAATAGCTTGCCAACTTATTCCTGCTGTTATCCATGAAGAATTGACATGCCAGAATGGAACACTAAGAGCTATAAGATATGAAATACCAAATAGGAGTATAATACGCATTCCCATGGCTAAGAGTAATCCTATGTTAGTTGCTTTTTTTCGATTATTTTCAGGTAATTTATCAGAAGCTAAAGTGATGAATATAATATTATCTATTCCTAAGATAATTTCTAGAAAAGTTAATGTAAGTAAGGCTACCCAAGCATCACTTGATGAAAATATTTCTAACATTAGTTTAGTTTTTTGGCGGTTCCTCTTTGTTTTTTAGTTTCCCCAACGAGGGAATACTCAAAAGTATAAAATTTTCCTTCAGTATATAATATCTTCATATGTACCGCTTTTTCTTCACTCATACTTTTAGGGTTTATTTTCTGTACAATAAATTCACAATCATTAATCCATCGAACACTTGAAGAATCAATTTTTCCTTTATAATGAGCTATTTCAAGAGTGTCGTTACGAGTAAAACGTGTAGTAACAAGTGCACCTTCTATAAGTTCTTCAAAACTGAATTCTCCAGTTTTAAAATTTTTGCAATCTCTTTCTGGTGTTTTACAAGAAATAATGAGTAGAAAAATAAAAATAATAGAAGTTGCTTTTTGTACCATGACGCAAAAATACAAAATAGTCAACCTATACTATTTTACTATTTATGTAACAAAATTTGGAATTTACGCTTCATAACTTTCAAAAGTCCCATCTTCCATAAAAAGTATAATTCTTTTGATTTTTGTTTTTCCAAATGATTGTTTTGTGATTTCAGATACAGTTTTTGGGATTGTTTCTTTCTGATCTGTGTTTAGAATTGTTTGATTTTCTATAATTGGTTTTTGATGTTGTGTAGGAAGAAGGGGAGGTGATTGTTGTTCTATTTTTGGGAAAGACCCTTTGCCTTCTAGTAACCAATATAAATCTACTTGGGGAAATGTATGAATTACTTTCATAACAAAGTCTAGACTTGGCTTATTACGCCCAGATAAAATATGCGATATTGTTGCGCGTCCAACTTGGATTTTATCAGCAAATGAAGCAGCAGATAGCTCATACTCAGCACGTATTTTATGAAGTCTTTTTACAAATTGCGAGCTATTTACCATTGTAAATTTTTCATTTTAAGTATATACGTTACAAATGTAAATTTTAGATGTTTATCGTGCAATAATTATATGTTATATTTAATTTTATATGTAAAGAAATACTTTTAATAATCTATTTAAATATTTGATAATATGGATATTAAGTATAAAAAAATATTTGATTGGATTATTTCCATACGTGTTGTAGTATATTCTCCAATAGGGAGTTTACAAATGAAACAACACGTGTAAAACTTATTGTTTACAAATGTAAATTTATTATAGTTTAACTTTGTGAACAGAAAATACAATATACTTTTGGAGACACTTTTTAATTGGCATCAAAACCATCACGAACAACACCTTTTTGGACGTTATATTCATGGACGTTCTATAGCAAATTTATTAGAAAATTTACCTTCAGAATTTGATGTGAAACAAATAGGTTTTTCTGTCAAAAATAAACCTATTCATAGTGTTACAATTGGTACAGGAAAAATTAAGATTTTACTTTGGTCCCAAATGCATGGTAATGAAAGCACTACCACAAAAGCAGTTTTTGATGTATTTAAAGCTTTTCAAAATAGTCATGAATTACCAGTAATTCATAAAATACTTTCTTCGTGCACACTTTGTTTTATACCTATTCTAAATCCAGATGGGGCAGCTGCATATACTAGAGTAAACGCAAACAATGTTGATTTAAATAGAGACGCACAACGCAGGTCTCAACCAGAAAGTTCTTTATTATGGAATATATACAAAGAATTTAAGCCTGATTATTGTTTTAATCTCCATGGACAACGTACTATTTTTGGTTTTGAAAATACTGGAACCTCATCTGTGTTATCTTTTTTAGCTCCATCTGCAGATGATGATAGAAGTATTACGCTTTCGCGAAAGCGTTCTATGGAAATAATAGCTCACATTTACAATGGGTTACAATCGTACTTGCCAGAACAAATCGGACGTTATGACGATGGATTTAATATAAATTGTACAGGTGATACTTTTCAGGCATCTGGCACGCCTACACTGCTTTTTGAAGCAGGTCATTATCCTAATGATTATCATAGAGAGAAAACACGTACATATGTATTTATAGCATTAGTAACAGCTTTAGAGGGTATAATTGACAAAATCTCTATAGATGAAAAGGTGTATTGGAGTATCCCAGAGCATCAAAAATGTTTTTGTGATATATTATTTAAAAATACTCATACAGGTGATATTGGAATTCAATTTTCAGAAAAATTGACTAATAATAAAATCTCATTTATACCACATTTTTTTGATAAAGAGGTGACGTCGGCCAAATTTGGGCACCGTATTATTGATACTCATGGTCAGGAAATTAAAAATATTTTAAAAGAAAAAGTAATAGGAAAAGCCGATATAAGTCTTATTAATTTAGATAATGGTATTACAATAACGTTATAGTTTGAATTATCTTCTTCAATTACAGATTATTCAATAAAAATGATTTAATTTTGAATTAAATTCAACGAATTAAACAATAATGGCAAAATTTAAACTCGACGAAGTTGATCATCAAATACTGGATATGCTCATAGAGAATACCAGAATCCCTTTTACAGATATAGCAAAGAAATTACTTATATCTGCTGGAACTGTACACGTACGTGTAAAAAAAATGGAAGAAGCGGGAATCATCACTGGTTCTTCGCTTAGTCTAGATTATGGAAAACTTGGATATTCCTTTATAGCATATGTTGGGGTATTTTTGAACAAAACATCACAGACAACTTTTGTTTTAGAACGTATCGCGCAAATTCCATTTGTAACCGTAGCTCACGTAACTACGGGAAAATTTAATATTTTCTGTAAAATACGTGCTAGAGACACAAATCACGCAAAAAATGTGATATTCCAATTAGATGATATAGAAGGGGTATACCGTACAGAAACTATGATTTCTCTAGAAGAAAGTATCAATGACAAAAAACGATTAATGCATTCTATTTTCCAAGACCTCATATAAAGTCTTGTTCTTAATAGTTAGAAAACCCTTCTAAATTTTTTTAGAAGGGTTTTTTAGTTAGTACATTTACTTAAAAAAATAAACCTATGTATACAACTGATTTAGATACCTCTGAATACAATCCATATTATGCACCTTTTGTAAAAAAAATTAAAGAAGATATTTCTCTTGTAAACGCTCTTATTACTGGGAAAGAGGAAATTTCTACTTTCTTTGCTACGATTCCAGATAACAAATTAAATTTTAGATATGAAGAAGGTAAATGGACTCCCAAAGAAGTTTTAATGCATATCATAGATACAGAACGTATTTTCTCTTATAGAGCTTTGCGATTTGCTAGAAAAGATAAAGTCGATCTTTTGGGATTTGACCAAAATGAATTCATACCTCCATCTAATGCTAATCAACGTAACATGGATTCACTTATAGAAGAATATAAGGCGGTGAGAGGAGCTACAATCGCACTTTATGAAAATATGGACGATACGATGCTAAAAGAAGTGGGAATGGGAAGTGGAAGCCCTATGTCTGTTCGTGCACTTGGTTTCATAACTTTAGGTCACGAAAAGCATCATGTATCTCTTATTGAGGATCGTTATTTATAATCTACGTATTGATTTTGATAGTAATCAAATGCTTCATAGATTAAATCATTTGAAACTTCTTGATCTATAACACCTTTCCCTATTTTTTCTAGGAGTACAAAACGAACTTTTCCGTGAGTATTCTTTTTATCATATTTAAGAAGCTCTATAATCTGATTAATATCTTCTCTAGAGAAATGTACTTGATCGTACATATTTGAAAAGACAGTGTTTATATGAGTTAATTGTTCTTGAGATAATCCTGTTTTTATAGTTGAAAGGTAGCTTTCTAATATCATACCTATAACAATAGCTTCTCCATGAAGCAATGTTTCTTTTTCTGTATGACTTAAACAATAAGATTCTATAGCATGTCCTAATGTATGCCCATAGTTTAAAGTCTTGCGTATATTTTGTTCTGTAGGATCTTCTAGAACGACAGTGTTCTTTATGATAATGCTATCGTAAATCAATTGATTTAGATTGTCAGTAGTCATAGTTGATAAGTCTGATAACTGTTGCCAATATTCTTGACTAGCAATAAGGCCATGTTTATACATTTCGGCAAGGCCAGAGCGCATTTCATTTTTAGGAAGCGTAGCTAAAAAGCTAGTATCTATAACAACAAGTTTTGGATTATTGATAACACCAATTAAATTTTTTAATGCACCTAAATCAACTCCTGTTTTACCTCCTACAGAGGCATCTACCATAGAGAGCAGTGATGTAGGGATGTTTATAAAATCCATTCCTCTCTTAAAGGTACTAGCTACAAACCCTCCAAGGTCAGTCACAACACCACCGCCTAGATTTATAATTATCCCTTTTCTATCTGCATCTAGTGCAGCTAGTGCATCCCATACTCCAGAGCAAGTCTCAATAGTTTTGTGAATTTCTCCAGGTTCTATCTCAATAACCTCAATAGTTAGTGTAGTTTCTAATAGATTTAAAACAACAGGAAGGCAATGTTCTTGTGTGTTGCTATCTACAATAATAAATAGTTTAGTATATGTTCCTGCTTGTAAAATCGCATTGAGTTTCTGATAACCAGTAGTATTAAAAACGATCTCATAATTTGCGGCAGTGATAGATTGCATACGTTCAATTTTGATAGTGCCAAATTACTATCTTTTTGTTTAATTCGCATTCAGTTTGAATTATATTTGTAAGACTAAATATCTAACTATGGCTTCTTCAATTTTTGAAAATACAGAACGTGCTTTTGTTCTTAAATCGGATAGCGAACTTGAGCGCGCTTATTTCCTATTTAAGATGATATCAAAAGAACCTCTTGTACGTATAGGAACAGCGATGACAAAATTTGCACTCAATGCACACTTACCGGTAGAGGGTTTGATTCGTTCTACAGTATTTGATCATTTTTGTGGCGGTGTAAATGAAAATGATTGTATTTCGGTAATGGATAAACTGTATGAAGCTGGGGTGAGTTCTGTATTAGATTATTCTGTAGAAGGAAAAGAAGATGAAGTACAATTTGATGCATGTCTTGATAAAGTAATGGAACTTACTGATTTTGCTGAAGAAAAAGAAGCCATGCCTATCTCTGTATTTAAACCTACAGGATTTGGGCGTTTTGCTATTTGGCAACGTGTTTCAGAAGGAACACACTTGTCAAAAGAAGAACAAATGGAATGGACTAAGATTGTGGCTCGTTTTGATGCAATTTGTAAAAAAGCAAAAGAAACAGATGTTGCTGTATTGATTGATGGAGAAGAAAGTTGGATGCAAACCGCTGCAGATGATTTAGTGGCGCAAATGATGGCAATCTATAATAAAGAAAAAGCAATTGTGTATAATACACTACAATGCTATCGATGGGATCGCCTAGATTATCTTAAAAAATTACATGTAGACGCTAGAGTAAAAGGATTTAAGATTGGAGTAAAGATTGTGAGAGGAGCTTATATGGAAAAAGAGAATGATAGGGCAGAGGAGTTGGGGTATCCTACACCTATTTGTCCAAGTAAACAAGCTACAGATGACAATTTTAATGATGTACTTCGCTACATATTTGATAATCTAGATGATATTTCTGTATTCTTAGGTACTCATAATGAAGAAAGTTGTCTCCTTGCTATGGAAATTATGAAGTCAAAATCGATTCCATCCACTGATAAACGTGTATGGTTTGGTCAATTATACGGAATGAGCGACCATATAAGCTTTAATCTTGCATCCGAAGGATATAATGTTGCAAAATACATTCCTTTTGGTCCTGTAAAAGATGTGATGCCATACCTTATCCGTAGAGCCGAAGAAAATACATCGGTTGCAGGACAAACCAATAGAGAGTTAGACCTTATTAGGACAGAGCGTAAACGTAGGAAACTATAACCCGAATTATGCGTTAGAGCTTCGTAATGAAGTGCAAAACGACAATAAACACTAGTGCTTTCTTGCTTTTAGCATAGCATCGCTATGGTTAAAGTAAAAAATACAACGTAGTGATAGTGTTTATAGTCGTTTTGTGATGTAATAGATTTTCTAATGCATAATTCGAGTTTAACCAGTCTTTTACTTCTTGTGATACCTTTTATTTTAGGCACTAAACTTTGGAGCAGCTCTAAATGATAGGATAATCTCTTTTTTAAAGATACTCTCTACTACTTTGAGTTATCTTTGATATATGATTGTATATATAACCATATGAAAGAATTTGCACGTACTTCTTCAAAAGATATTGAAGTTAAAAAGAAACCCAAAGTAACAATAGGCAAAGCTTTTAAAACTATTATTTGGCCACGAAGGAAGTTAGTTTTTATAGGATTGATTCTTATAGCGTTAAGTAGAATGGCAAGTTTAGTACTACCATGGCAATCTCAAATTTTACTAGATGATGTAGTTCCTAATAAAGATATGGAAGGTCTTTATAGTTTATTGTTTTTTGTTGGTATTGCACTTTTAGTACAAGCAATTACTTCTTTTTTACTAACACGTATTTTAAGTGTACAAGCACAATATGTAATTTCAGAGTTAAGAGCACAAGTGCAAAAGAAAGTATTATCACTACCCATTAGTTTTTTTGATAATACAAAGTCGGGTGCTTTAGTATCTCGTATTATGAGTGATGTAGAAGGTGTCCGTAATTTAATAGGTACAGGACTAGTCCAATTGGTAGGAGGTACAATTACTGCGATAGTTTCAGTCGTATTATTAATAAGAATAAACCCTTGGATGACCTTATTTGTATTTTTACCTGTAACTATTTTTGGTTATGTTGCTTTACGAGCTTTTAAGTATATACGTCCTATTTTTAGAAATAGAGGAAAGATCAATGCAGAAGTAAAAGGCCGACTGACAGAAACACTAGCAGGTGTTAGAGTTATTAAAGGTTTTAATGCAGAAGCACAAGAAAACATGTCTTTTGAAAAGGGAGTAGATCTGCTGTTCCAAAATGTAAAAAAGAGTTTAACAGCAACAGCTATTATGACGAGTTCTTCTACATTTTTATTAGGACTTGCTTCAGTTGGCATTATGGGTATAGGAGGCTATTTTATGATTCAAGAAGAGATGACAACAGGTCAATTCTTATCCTTTACATTATATCTAGGATTAATGATTGCTCCAATAGTGCAGATGAGTAATATAGGCAGTCAACTTACAGAAGCATTAGCAGGGTTAGATCGTACAGAAGAACTTATGAATATGACACCTGAAGATGAAGTGGGTGATAGAACTATTACATTAAATACATTTAAAGGAAACCTCATATTTGATAACGTATCATTTGCGTATGAAGAAGGTAAAGAGGTTATACATAATGTGAGTTTTGAAGCACCTGCAGGTTCTGTCATTGCACTTGTAGGAAGTTCAGGTTCAGGTAAGTCTACAATTGCAGGATTGAGTGCTACGTTCTTAAATCCTGATACAGGTACTATTTTTATAGATCATCAAGATTTATCTAAAGTAAAATTAAGTAGTTTTAGAAAACACTTAGGCGTTGTATTACAAGATGAATTTTTATTTGAAGGAACCATACGTGAAAATATCCTATTTCCAAGACCAGATGCTAGCGAAAAACAATTACAACAAGCTGTAAAAGCTGGATATGTAAACGAGTTTACAGATCGCTTTGAGGATGGTCTTGATACATTAATAGGAGAACGAGGTGTAAAACTCTCTGGTGGTCAAAGACAACGTATCGCCATTGCAAGAGCTATTCTCGCCGATCCTAAAATTATTATCCTAGATGAAGCAACGTCTAACCTAGATACAGAAAGCGAAGCACTTATTCAGAAATCATTAGCAGAACTTGTAAAAGACCGTACAACTATAGTGATTGCACATCGTTTGAGTACGATAAAAAAAGCAGATCAAATTTTAGTAATAGAATCTGGACGTATTGCAGAGCAAGGTACACATGAAGAACTTATTGCTAAAGAAGGAAGGTACTTTGATTTGTATACATATCAGGCTAAGATATAGTTTGTTCTATTTTTTAACCTGAATTATGTATTAGAAAATCTATTACAGCTTGAATGTACTGCAAAATATACCGTT
>CAYYSK010000039.1:0-19358 GCA_964474345.1 uncultured Flavobacteriaceae bacterium | reverse complement strand
AATGAAGTGCAAAACGACAATAAACACTAGTGCTTTCTTGCTTTTAGCATAGCACTGCGTAGCCTGTCCTCACGAAGGTGGGGAGTTAAAGTAAAAAATACAACGTAGTGATAGTGCTTGCAGTGGTTTTGTGATGTAATAGATTTCTAATGCATAATTCGGGTTTAATCTTAAAATAATATTTTATAAACGTTTATAAAAAAAGACATACATGATTATGTATGTCTTTTATAGAGTTTTATACGCTTTCGAGAAAGCATATAAATTAAAAATAAGTTATTAATCTACAATAAGTTTTTTAGAAGCTATTCCTTCTTCTGTACGAATTTGAACGATATAAATCCCTTTTGGAAATTGAGATGTATTAATTGTTGTTTCTTGTGTAGAAAATATACGTTGTCCTAAACTATTATACATAGTAATATCTTGGATTGCTATGGCTTGTTCTTGAGGTAATTCTATACGAACAGTTGTAAGTGCAGGATTAGGAAATAATTTAAATCTAGATACTATAGATTCTTTTGTAGATAATAATATAGAAGTAATATCAAATACACGAACTTCACCTCTTCCCCCATTACTAAAATTTGATCCTATTCCTACAATAGTTCCATCAGAAGATAAGCTAACACTAGCACCAGATTGATCTCTTACCATATCTCCATTAATATCGTTTCCTATTTTTCTCCAAACGTTATCTTGGTTTTGATATATACGTACTTGTCCTGAAGTATCTCCATTACTATTATTTAATCTGGCTCCAATAGCTATTATACTACCATTAGAAGATAAACTTAATGCTCTACCAAATTGATCACCATTAACATCACCTTCAATACTATCACCTAATTGATCCCAACCTGCTCCATCATCTCTAAATATATTTACTCTACCTATTTCTCTTCCATCTGGATTTGTAACCATAGAAGATATAGCAACAATAGTCCCATCAGAAGATATACTTAGTTCTCTACCAAATTGATCACTAACTAATCCACTTGTTATATCATTACCTATTTGTATCCAAGATTCTCCTTGATTTTTATAGACTCTAACATGTCCTACAGTAATTCCATTATCATTATCATAAGGAGTTCCAATAGCAACAACGTTACCATTAGAAGATAAACTTACATTAGTACCTAAAATATTAACGGCTATGGTTTCATTAATATCATTACCTATTTGTACCCAACTTCCTCCTTGGTTTTTATAAATACTTACTTGACCAGAAATAGAACCATTACTATTACTATTACTTAAGTTAGCTCCAATAGCAACAATTTTGCCATCAGAAGATAAGCTAACACTTCTTCCAAAAAATCGTTGTGATACTTTTCCATCTATATCATCTCCTACTTGAATCCAATGACCTCCTTGATTTTCATATACTTGAACAATACCTGAATTATTATTACTATTGCTAACACCTATAGCTATAATACTTCCATCACAAGAAATACTAATAGAAGAACCAAAATGATCACCTATTACTTCTCCTGATATATCTTGACCTATTTGAACCCAACTTCCTCCGTGATTTTCAAAAATCTGAACTTGACCTGAATTGATGCCATTATCATCATTATTAAAAGCACCTACAGCAATAATATTGCCATCGCAAGAAAGACTTGTGGATGTTCCAAAATGACCTCCTAATGATTCACCATTAATATCTTCACCAATCTGGATTTGTCCATAGGTTATTATAGGAAATAAAATAAAAAGTAATATTTTTTTCATTTTATCATAATATGATTTCGCAAAATACATAATTATTTATATACGTGAAAATTGTTTAAAGAAAATGTTAATTAATTATATAATTTTCACAATATCATGAAACAAAAAATACATAATTATTTAAAATCTTAAAAAAATCTTAAATTTAATGTAACATAAATCAAAAAAAAACGTCTTATAAAAGACGTTACATTATGACATCAATAAAAAAATTAAATAAAACCACTGTTCTTTTTATCTTAATATTCTTATTAGGTCTTATTGTCATTGGAGTTTATATAAATAATTCTTTTAAAGAAGAAGGAAATCATACTTCAGTTCCTCCAGCAAATGTAGAGAAAGTAGTAAGTTAGTTTTCGTAAAAAATTACGTTAACTCTTTCTCTAAAAGGAATTTAAAATCTCATTTTATTTAAAATTATATAATTTTGTTTCTTTTTTTAGAAACTTAATACATATCATTTTTTTACTTATCAACATATAATATATATATCATATCTTTTTCTTTTAAAATTTAAATAAAAATGATGATTATGATAGAGTGTGAATAGCGGTATAACTTTTTGATTTATTTTTTTGATTTATGACTTACTAAGAATTATTCACAGTTTATGAAAAAAAAATGCTTTATATAACTACTGATAAAGCACAATTTATGAATCACTATTAACAATTGTTAAAAAAGTGAATTCACTAGTTTTTGAGTATAACTATTTTTGTTAGTTATTAAATTTAAACTGTAATAAGGTTTCATATAATTGGTAAAAACTATGCAAATAAAAATTTGTGACTTATAAATAAAAATTGCAATCAAAAAAAAACAAATAGAATCCAATTTCACTTATTAATATATCTTAAAAGTTATTGACAATATCTATTCACAGCTTATAAACAGTTACAATAGATATACATCTATATAAAAACTATTGTTTATTAAAATATATACGCTTTTGCGAAAGCGTATACGTCAAACCCTATAGTTTATATAAATTTGCATAAACAAATACGAGATACTCATGAAAATTGCTATTGGAAATGATCACGCAGGTCCAGATTATAAACATACTATTGTTACTTATTTAAAAAGTCAAGGCCATGAAGTAATTAATTATGGGACTGATACAACAGATAGTGTAGATTATCCAGATTTTGGACATTTAGTAGCCAAGGATGTTGAAAACGGTATTGTGGATTACGGTATTGTTATTTGTGGAAGCGGAAACGGTATTGCAATGAGTGTAAATAAACACCAAAATGTGCGAGCTGCACTTTGTTGGATGAAAGAAATTGCAGAATTAGCTAGACAACATAATGATGCAAATGTAATTAGTATTCCTGCTCGATATACTTCAGAAAATCAAGCTTTGGAGATGGTAAAAGCATTTCTTACTACAGATTTTGAAGGAGGACGTCATCAAAGACGGGTAAATAAAATCTCATTTTGCTAGAATTTTTAAAAACCGCTTCGCGGTATTAATATGCAAACCAAGCCGCTTAATTTTGAAATAAAACTATTTAAAGAACTTACTAGAGATGAACTCTATGCTGTATTACAATTACGTTCTGAAGTTTTTGTTGTAGAGCAAGATTGTGTTTATCAAGATATAGATGGTAAAGATGACCAAGCACTTCATATCTTAGGATTTAAAAATGATATACTTGTTGCTTATACGCGTGTTTTTCCACCTGGAACTTATTTTGAAGATGCAAGTATTGGTAGAGTAGTAGTGCGCGCATCAGAACGAGCGCATAAATATGGATATGATCTTATGAAAATATCTATCCAAGCTACAGAAACATATTATAAAGTAGATACTATTAAAATTTCTGCGCAAACGTATCTTAAAATTTTTTATAATAATTTAGGTTTTGAGGAAGTAGGAGAGGAGTATCTAGAAGATGGAATTCCTCATATAGGGATGTTAAGAAGATTGTAACGCTTATTTTTTATAATTGACTTTTTTGTCTAATGCAATTCGGGTTTAATTGATATTTCAATACATCCGTTTTTGTTTCATCAATGATATCTAATCCAAAAACTATTTTTTTAGGATCATCATATAAAAATGTTCCAAACATACGATCCCATATAGAGAGGATATTTCCAAAATTAGTATCTGTCCAAGGCATTTCTCTATGATGATGAAAACGATGCATACCTGGAGTTACTATAAATATAAATTAGAGCCTTATCTATATGTTCTGGCACATTGAATCGTGTATGTGTCCAATACGTAAAGAAAATCGTGATGATATGATAAAAAAGATAAAAAGAAATAGGCATTCCTGTAATAAACACGGCAAAAAGAGTTGCTATTTCTCTCATAATAAAATCTATCAGATGATGTCGCGTTCCAGAGGAGACATCGAGGTGTGTATCACTGTGATGTACCGTATGTAGAGGCCATAACCACTTATTTTCATGAAGAAAATAGTGAATACCATATTGCACGATAAAATCTAAAAATAACAAGGATATGATAAGCTCCATTCACACAAGTGTTTCAAACCAATGAATTATTCCAAATTGGACTTCTTGTCACCACAAAAAAATCAATTGTTACAATTCCAAAAACAGTATTAATTACCATTGTAAAAGAAAGTAAGGTGAGATTTGTTCTTGCGTGCCGCCATTTTTTATACGCATTTTTTCGAAAAGGATAATAGAAGGCTATTATCCAAAAAAGGAATATAATACTTATTAACCATATCAGTTTTTACTAGATAGGCATTGATTCAAAAAAATCAAGAAAGACACTCATTTACTTTTTCTTACGCTTGCGCTTTTTAACATAAGTTACAAGAATTTCTACACGACGATCTAATTTTGTGTCTCCACCTAAAGGATATTTACTTCCAAAACCTTCATAGCGCATTCGTTTTTTAGAAACCCCATTTCTAGAAAGATAATCATATACAAACTTTGCTCGAGTAACAGAAAGATTACGTTTACCTGTTCTTAGATCAATTGCATCACGACCTCTACCCACACAACATACATGACCTTGTATTTTAAAGATAATATTATCGTTTTCTTTAAGATACTTAGCGAGTTTTCTAAGACTCTTATAAGAGCTTCCACGTATATAGCTATAATTAATTTTAAAGAGTATATTTTCCAATAAAATACGATCTCCTTTTACAATTGTATCAGAAAGAGATTTATAGCGTTTTTCTTCAACAGCCACAGTTAGCTCTTTTTCTGTTTCTTCCTCTTCTGGAGTAATGATACGAGGTTGTTTAATAGAAACAATGATTTCTACCTTGCGATTGAGCTTGCGCTGTATTTCATTTGTAATATCATCAAGTCTGGTTAGTAATAATTCTCCTTTACCGTCAGAATTTTTAATAATAGTATCAGAAATTCCTTGTGCAGAAAAAATCTCTTTAATAGCATCTGCTCGTTGTTGGGAAAGCTTTTTATTATAAGCATCACTTCCTCGATCATCACAATAACCATATATAGAAATATCTTCTATTTTATCTTTAGGCAAACTTGAAATAAAACGATTAAGTTTTGCAGTTTCTATAGCAATAAGATTGTATTGATCTGTATCAAAAAATGTTTCATGAGATCTATCTATTTGTGCAACACAAATGACAGAGCATAATGCAAATACGATATGTAAAAAAAGATGTTTAATAAGCTTATTTTAAAATGCCTTCATATCTTTTAGTATCATTTAAAACACGTATAGCTTCGGCAATTTCTTTATTATTTAACACTTGATATTCATATAATCCATCACGATAGAAATAACGTTTTACAATTTCATCAATTAATAAATTCTGAATTTCATCTTGACGATCATCAAGCTCTTTGTTTTTAGCTTGATCAATAGTGTTTTCGAGCTGTTTATAAACAGAAGATAATTGGTCTTTTATTCCATCTTTTTCTGCCTGCTGCAATGCTTTTTCAAAAGCTGTTTCTGTTTCTGTTTCAAAAGTGAAATCTGTCTTTTTTAAGAACTTTTTAAAATCTTCAAAATCACTACTTACAAAGTTAAACTCATTTAAATTTGAATATTGATGTTTGTAATAATACTCAGTAGCATATTCAAAAATGGCATTATCTTTTGCAAGTGCCTTTGTAATAGGACTCATTTTTGCAGAAGCTATTTCTATATCTGGAAAAACACCTCCTCCATCAAAAACTTTTCTACCATTTCTGGTTTTAAATTCCTTATAATCTTGAGCATTTGTTCGTACTGCATTTCCTTTTTCGTCACGGTTCCAGTAATCTAATGCTTGGATACAACGACCACTAGGCGTAAAATAGCGAGAGATAGTCACTTTAAGTTGTGTGCCATAGGTAAGAGGTTTAGGACGTTGTACAAGACCTTTCCCAAAGCTACGAGCACCTATGACTACAGCGCGATCGTAATCTTGTAAACTACCAGTTACAATCTCACTAGCAGAAGCACTTCGACCATTAATTAAGATTGCAAGAGGAATTTGTGTGTCTACAGGCTCTTCTTTTGTCTTATAGATTTTATTATATTTTTTTACAACAGATTTTGTTGTAGTTATTAATTCTCCTTTAGGTAAAAATAAATTACAAATACGTATTGCTTCTATTAGTAATCCTCCCCCGTTTCCTCTAAGGTCTAAAATGATATTTTCTGCACCATCATTTTTAAGACTAATAAGCGCTTCTTTTACTTGAGCAGATGCTTTTTTATTGAATTTTGTTAAAACAATATACCCAGTTTTTTCATCTATTAATTTATAAAAAGGAACGGCATCTACATCTACTTCTGCTCTTTTTATAGTGGTTTGCGTTGTTTTCCCTTGACGTAAATAGGTTACTTTGAGATCACTTCCCGGAGAACCTTTTAATAAATCACCCGCGTCTCCTTCAAAATCGGCTACAGAGATATCTCCTATTTTTAAAATTTGATCTCCAGCTTTTAATCCTGCTTTATCGGCTGGATACCCCTTACGAGGTTCAATAATAGTCATTACTTTATTTTTTGTACGTACAGTAGATCCAATACCAGAATATTCTCCACTACGATTGATCTTTGCGTCTTCTACCTCTTGTTCTGTCCAGTACTTTGTGTAGGGATCTAGATCATCTAACATGCCTTCTATGGCAGCATCCATAAGCTCAGCAGGATTAGTTTCATCCACATAATTCATGTTGAGCTCTTTAAAAAGGGTAGTAAAGATTTCTATTTGTTTTGCAATTTCAAAAAAATCATTTTTAAAACTTACAGTTGTAAACAGAATACCTACCGCAATAACCGGGATGAGTATTTTCTTTTTCATAGACTTATATATACCTTCTATATAGACGAAGGTTTTTTTATAGATTACACCTAAGTATTGATAAAAACCAAATTTTAGGATTTATATTGTTTACGCTTTCGCGAAAGCATACTATTTCTTTTTCCTTTTCCTTACCCAACGACGAATCATAAAGACGCTAAGAACCACTAAGATAATAAAAGGCCAGATGTGTAGCAACTCTAATAAAAATTGCGAAATATTACTCCAGCCATCTTTAAATGCGTTCAATACTTTACGACCGTAAGATACAGTAACTCCTCTTTTTGAATTTATTTTATAAAAGTATATAGAAATAGTACTTTCTGAAACTTGACTTTGTAGGTATTTCAGTCTCCCTTCTCGAGCTTCTATTTCTTCACGTATTTTTGAAAGTTCACGTTCTATTTCTAGAATTTCTTTTACGTTTTTTGCTTTAGAAAGTATTTCTAAGTAACGTTTTTCAAGAGTGCGTTTAGCTTTAAGGCGTGCGTTGAGGTCTACAAATTCTTCTGTAACGTCACGTTGTGCAATTGTTTTTTCTTCAAAATAAGAGATACCATTAGAGATACCTTGAATAACAACATCAAAATTTTCTGAAGGAACTTTTACTATTACATTATGATAGTGAGAGTTGTATTCTTTCCCTGTATTATCACGTTGTACATATCCGTTTGCGTTACGTACAGCGTCTAGTATTTTTTGATGTGTTTTTTCAAGCTCTTGTGTTTCAAAACGAAGGGTTCCCGTTTTAATAATTTTTTGAGAAGTGATTTGAGTCGGTGAAGACACTTTTGTTTTTTCTAGAGTAATTTCAAAATCGTCAGAAAATTCATTAGAGTTTTCTGGAGTATTTAGAATTCCCCCAAGCGCAGAAGATAGATATTCCCTTTTCGATTTTTTAGATTCCCAGTTAGTATCGTATTCTGAATTATTACAAGATAAGAGAATAAAAAAACTAAGAATGAGAAGTAGTAATCGCATCATTAAATCGTTTTAACACTTTGATCATAGCTTTTTCCATTTCAGAAAATGTCACTATGTCGCGGCTAGTGTATATGATTAGCACTGCAAAAGTTATGCCTTTTGTTTCTATCATATTTTTATGGATGCGATACGCTTCTCTCATTAACCGTTTAATACGATTACGAGTCACAGCGAGTTTATGGTTGCGTTTTGATACAGAAACACCAGTTTGGATAGTAATCTCTGGATAGGGTAGAGAGGTTTCTATAAAAACCATACGTAATGGAAATGCTTTTACAGATTTACCTTCTACAAAAAGCGCATCAATGAGCTTTTTAGATTTTAGTTTTTCTTGTTTTAAATAGGTTTGCGATTGCATACTAATTCATATCAATACCTATAAAATCGTATGATTCTATAGTCTTATCTTGGTAATTCAGTAGAAGTGTCTTTTGTAAGAAGTGTTTTATAGTATTTTATAATTCCATTTTCTTTATATACTATAACAGCTTCATCTCCGTCAAGTTTATAAGGGTTTTTTTGAGTATCGTTGTTAGGTTGTTGTTTTTCCTGAGTATTTCCACTTCCATATATAGGAGAGATAACATCTCTGTTTTCTCCAGTATCTATATGGCCTGTATATATTTTATCTTCATTACTTATTAATGAAACTGCATATGTTTTAAAATAAAGACTGTCTAATTTTAGATCTTTATTAGTACTAGGATCCATAATAATATTAATAGAATATCCAGCTCCTCCTCCTCGTATACCCGCAACCCATCTTGTATAGGTTGCTTTTGTAAAAGTTAATGTATTTTCTTTTTCAAATTGAGGATTTTTGTGACCTCCACAACTTATAAGAATAATGGTAGTTACTATAATGATAGACAGTATAACTAATTTCATAATTTGGTATTTAGTGTTTATAGTATTCAATTTTAATGCCATAAACTATATCATATATATAAGTATAAATCTAGTTGAAATTATATACCCTCACAACATTAAAAAAGGTTTTCTAATGTCTATAAGACACTAAAAAACCTAATTTCAACACAGATTTTGGTGGTAATATTTTAGAACTTATGCAGATTTATCCATAAAAACCTCAGATAGTTGATCTACAGTAACTGGTTTTATTAGAAAATCTTTAACTAAGTTTATTGCTTTTGATCGTTCTATATCAGCAGGGTTTATAGAAGAACTTACAATATATAATGTAGAATTTTTTAATTCAGGGAAGTCATATTCACTTAAACTATTAAGGAATTGCCATCCATTCATGACAGGCATATTTAAGTCTAAAAGAATCACTTGAGGTATTTTACGTTCTTCTAGTTTTTTTAATGCGCCTACAAAATAGTCAAGTGCTTCTTTTCCATTTTTAAATATGAGCAAATTCTTTACAAGATTTCGCATATTTATAACTTTTGTTATCAGGTTTACGTACATGTCATCATCATCGATGATACATGCCATTTCGATTGGGTATTCCATCCTAAGGGGTTAATGAAATTTATAATTTAGTTAGTTGTTTTATTTTATAATTGTACTGTAAATTTAGATCCTTTTCCAACATTACTTTCTACTGTAATTTTTCCTCCTAAGGATTCTATTTGGCTTTTTGTAAGAAAAAGTCCTAGTCCTGTAGCATCATCATTATTATGAAATGTTTTATACATTTGGAATAATTGAGAGCCATACTTTTCAAGGTCAATTCCTAAGCCATTATCTTTGACTACAAGATAGTTCTTTTCTTTCTCTTCGTATGTAAAAATATTTATTTCAGGGTCTCTATCTGGGTGCTTATATTTAATTGCATTTGTAATAAGATTATGTAAGATACTTTCTAAATATGCTGATACATATGGAACTTCTTCAACTTCTGAAAATTCTGTATAATACACAACTTTATTTTGGAGACTTATTTGTCTAATAGAATCTGTAACTCGCTTATAAACGTTTTCTATATTTATAGTTTCTCTTTCTTTATTTACATTAGTTTGTAATGTAACAATTTCATTTAGGTGTTTTAATGTAACATCTAGATTTGTTGCAATTTTTGAAAAATTACTAAAAAGTTCTTTTTGCTCTTCATCAAAATTTTTGGTTTCAAAAAGGGCAGTAGTAAGTTGTAAATTGCTTACATGAGATCTTAAATTATGCGAGACAATATGTGCAAAATTATAAAGCCGTTTATTATGTGCCTCAATAAGGTCTAAAGAGGCTTCTAGTTGTAATTCTTTTTCTTTTTCGTCATCTATACTCTGAAAGACACCTCTGATTCCTATTATTTCTCCTTGATCATCTGTAACAGGTTTTCCATGGGCTTTTGCCCAGAAAACATCCTTAGTATATGTTACCATTTTTATTTCAGTAGAAAAGGGTTCTCCTTGTGCACATCCAAAAAATAAATTGGTAGCTTTTTGCATGTGCTCCTCTGCATAAAATAAATAAGATTGTTTTAATGTAGGAATATATGTTTTAGGAACTTTTAGAATTCTTCTAGCTTGATTATCAAAATAACTTTTCTTATTTAAAAAGTCTACACTCCAACCACCTGCTTGAGTAAGGTTAGAAATTTCTTCATAGTAGAAATCATCCATAGCAAAAGAATTTTCTTTTACTATGGGAGTACGTTTTAGGGGCATAGATACTCTTTTTCTTATAGATTTTAACTCCATACAATCGGTATTGGAAAATGTAAGGTAGTTAGTTTTTTTTAATTTTTAATGCTTTTTTTAAAGAAATGTAGTATTTCAACGATAAATATGCGTTAGTTGTCGATTTTCCAACATATTTTTGTAATAAAAACAACATAAATGTTAAAAGAGGTTTTTACGATTATTGAAGTTGTATTGTAAATTTAGCTCCTTTCCCAATTTTACTTTCTATAAGAAGAGAATCGCCTATGGCTTCGAGTTGACTTCTTATAAGAAAAACGCCTAAACCAGGCCTATCTTCTCCGTATGAATAGGTTTTATAAGTTCTTGACAGTAGATACTCTATCTTTTTTTGAGATAGGCCTACTCCATTGTCTTTTACTACTAAGAATTTCCTTCCATTTTCTTCATAAGTGAATATATTAATCTCAATTTCTCTATCTGGGTGTTTATTGGCGCCGCCAAAGGATTTAATACCCCGAGGCTTGCCTCGAAATTAAAATTCAGTTTCGTATAAATGCCTCGTGGGCTTGCCCCGAGGTAGTTTAGTTTTAAGAGCATTGATAATAAGATGAGAAAGAATATTCCTGAAGTAAATAGGAATATATTTGATTACTTCAACTTCTGAAAATTCAGTATAAAATATAGCTCTTTGATAATAAACAGTTTCTTTAATTTTAGAAATGACTTCGTCATAAATACCTTGTATAGAAAGGTATTTAGATTCTTTATCTACACTTTGTAATACATAATTCGGGATAAATGACTTGCTCTTTCAACGTCATTAGGAGCATAGAAATGATATCCATCTTTTAGAGATGGAATATAATTAGAAGGAACATATAGTATTTTCCTTGCTTGTTTGTCTAGATAGGATTGTTTTTTTATAAAATCAACTCCCCGCTCACCAGAAATAATAAATTCAGATATTTTTTCAAGACAAAAACTATCATGAAAGAAATCAGGATAATCTGGAGCTATTTTTTTTGAAGTCGATAAGTTGCGACTACTTTGTTTTTTTAGTAACATGATATTATGATTCCCAAATCATAATATATTTAAATTAAATAATAAAAACTAATATTTTTGTATCTTTGTTACTGATACACAGTAGTTTAGAGGTATGTCCGTATCGTATTTACGTATTTCCTTCATTTCAGGTTCAAAAAAAGAAACACCAATTTTTAAAATATCTGGTTTGCACTCAGATAAAAATCGATCGTAAAACCCTTTTCCATACCCAACGCGATTTCCTTTAATATCATATGCTAATAAAGGAATGAAAACAACATCTATTTTTTTTGAAGCAATCTCAATACCTTCTTCTGGTTCAGGAATACCATAATCATTGATAATAAATTTTGTATTATCTGTGAGTAAATAATGTTGCATAGAATTAGTTTTAAAATCACTTTTTGAAACCAATACGTGCTTATCTTTTCCTTGAAGAATATTAAGAATATAAGTAGTATCTACTTCTTTTAATTTATCAATAGGTAGAAAAACATGGTAATATTGATAATCCCAAATATCTAAACGAAGTAATCTGTTTGCTATCTCAAGACTTTTTTCATCAATGTCTTTTTCTGATAAAGCAGCGCGAAGCTTTTTATACTTCTTCCTCAGATTCGCTTTTTCCATGTGTTTTAATTTTATCTGTTGAGATGTTAAAAATAGCATCTCCTTGATATACTAAAGAAGCTTCATTTACATTTATAATATATCCTGAATGAGGTGCATTAACAGGGTACTTAAATTTTCCATATGGGTCAGTTATGGTAGCTATACGCTGTCCTTTTTCTATGTGTTGCCCGCAGATTACTTTTACATGCATCAATCCACTGTATTTTGCCCGCATCCATTTAGTTGCTTTCACCAAAACTGAAGGCGTTTTGACTTCAGGAACTTCTACAGAGGCTTTAATCATTCCCAAATGATTCAAAAAGCGAATTGCTCCATCTACTCCTATTCTAGCAATTTCCTTATCACTCACTTTTGATTTACCACCTTCATAAAGTAAAATAGGAATTCCTAATCTTGCACAAGTAGCTCGGTATGATTTAGGTATTGTTTTAGAATAAAGGGTAAAAGGTGCGTTAAATATATTGGCAAATTGAGCAGCTTCTTTATTTTCTGGATGGATACGTATTTGTGCAGCATTAAAACGACTTGCCCCTCCAGTATGAAAATCTAAACAATAATTTGCTATTGGAAGGATTTTCTTGACAAATTGATAGGCAAATCTACTTGCTAAAGAACCTCTAGGATTCCCAGGGAAAACACGATTTAAATCTCTTCCATCAGGAAATGCACGTTTCATATCTAAAAAGCCAAAAATATTTAAAACAGGTATACAAATAATAGTGCCCACCTTAGGTTTGTTAATTTTTTTTGCAATAATTTGCCGTACAATTTCAACACCATTTATTTCATCTCCATGAATTCCAGAAGTTATTAGAACCACTGGTCCCGGCTTTTTTGAACGCTCTACAATTACAGGAATTTCTACAGAAGAAGTAGTATATAATTTTGCAAGATTAAAATTAATGGTGGCACTTTTACCAGGCAGAACTTCTTGCCCTAATAGTGTAAGTATATTATCAGAATTTATATATGCCATGTATTTTTTAAGTATTTTTTTCAATATATGAAATAATTGCTGTAGCAATGTCAGTCCCTGTAGCTCTTTCGATACCTTCTAATCCAGGTGAAGAATTTACTTCAAGTATTAAAGGACCTCTTTCACTTTGAAGCATATCAACTCCTGCAACACCAAGCTCCATGGCTTTGGCGGCTTTTATAGCAACATATCGCTCTTCCTCAGAGAGAGAAATGATTCTTGCTGTACCTCCTCTATGTAAATTTGATCTAAACTCACCTTCTTTTGCCTGTCGCTTCATAGCACCAACAATTTTTCCATCAACAACAAAAGCTCTTAAATCTGCCCCACGTGCTTCTTTGATATATTCTTGTACAATAACTCTAGCCTCAAGACCATTAAAAGCTTCTATAACAGATTCGGCAGCATTTTCTGTTTCGGCGAGAACAACTCCTAGCCCTTGTGTTCCTTCTAATAACTTTATTATTAAAGGAGCGCCACCCACATGGCGTATGGCTTCTTTTACGTCTCTAGAGTAATTTGTAAAAATAGTTTTAGGGAGGCCCAATTTTGCTTTTGATAGTATTTGTAAACTTCTGAGTTTATCTCTACTTACAATAAGTGATTGAGAGGTTGTAGTTGTAAAAGCACCCATCATTTGAAATTGTCTTACCACTGCTGTTCCATAATAGGTAATGGAAGCACCTATACGAGGAATTATGGCATCTGTAGTATCAAGATGACGCCCCTTGTAATAAACGGTAGGATTCTTTTTTTCAATGATTAAGTCACATTTTAATGGATCAACGACCTCTACACTATGACCTCTTTTTAAGCCTGCTTCTGCTAGCCGTTTTGTGGAATATAAATGTGCGTTACGAGAAAGTATTTTTAAATTCATACAACAAAGATTTAAAAAAAATCCTTTTAGGATGGTAATATTGTTTTTTAGTAATTAAATCACATTTGCAATTTACATATTTCACTGCTATTGGTCGTAAAATTAGTATATTCTTAAATATACTGTTTTGTAGTAAACAACAATACATTTTATATGAATCTCATAGAGACCTAATCCTAGAGAATATATATCTTTGAGTATGGCACTTTCTAAGCTCGATATACAATTAAAAACACTTCCTTCAAGTCCAGGAATATATCAATATTATGATGACGAAGAACGATTGTTATATGTCGGTAAAGCCAAAAATTTAAAAAAGAGAGTACTCTCTTATTTTAATAAAACATTAGATAATGGCCGTATCCGTACTATGGTTAAAAAAATACATGAAATACAGCATATTGTTGTAGCTACTGAAACGGATGCATTACTTCTTGAAAATAATTTAATTAAAAAATACCAGCCTAGATATAATGTTCTCCTTAAAGATGATAAAAGCTATCCTTGGATTTGTATAAAAAATGAGCGATTTCCTAGAATATTTCCTACACGTCGTCTTATAAAAGATGGAAGTGAATATTATGGTCCTTATACAAGTATGAAAACGGTTAAAACCTTGTTAGATCTTATCAAAAGTTTATATAAACTGCGTACATGTAATTATGATCTTTCTAAACAAAAGGTAGAAGCGAGTAAGTTTAAAGTGTGCTTAGAATATCATTTAGGTAATTGTGAAGGAGCCTGTGAAGGAAAACAAAGTGAAGAAGAGTATCATAAGCACATAGAACATATACGGCAAATTGTAAGAGGAGATTTTAAAACATCCTTATATCAGTTTAGAGAACAAATGCAAAAACATGCATCAGTCATGGAATTTGAAGATGCACAGCGTATCAAAGAAAAACTAGATATTCTTGAAAATTATCAAGCAAAGAGTACTGTTGTAAATCCAAAGATCACGAATGTTGATGTGTTTTCTATTATAAGTGATGAAGGGTATGGATATGTGAATTTTTTACAGTTATCACATGGAGCTATTATTAGATCACATACATTAGAACTAAAAAAACGACTTGACGAGACTGATAAAGAATTATTAGAACTAGGCATTATAGAAATTCAACAACGATTTGATTCTCAATCTAAAGAAATATACGTGCCATTTGAAGTTGAGGTAGGTGATGAAGTAAAAATAACAATACCAAAATTAGGAGATAAAAAACGCATTTTGGAATTATCAGAACGTAATGCTAAGTATTACAGAATGGAACGTTTTAAACAAACCAAAATTGTTGATCCTGATCGCCATACCAATCGGATTATGGCTCAAATGAAAGTAGATTTAAGACTCTCGGCAGAACCTCGTCATATAGAGTGTTTTGACAACTCTAATATTCAAGGGACAAACCCTGTCGCTGCTTGCGTTGTTTTTAAAAATGGAAAGGCTAGTAAAAAAGACTATCGTAAGTTTAATATCAAAACAGTAGAAGGCCCTGATGATTTTGCAAGTATGGAAGAAGTCGTATACAGGCGCTATAAGAGATTACTTGAAGAAGAAGAGCCTCTACCACAACTTATAATAGTAGATGGAGGAAAAGGGCAACTTTCTAGTGGATTGAAAGCTTTAGAAACATTAGGGCTTCGAGGTAAGATAGCCATTGTTGGTATTGCAAAACGATTGGAAGAAATTTATTATCCAGGAGATAGTATTCCATTATATCTAGATAAAAAGAGTGAATCACTTAAGATTATTCAGCAATTACGTAATGAAGCGCATCGTTTTGGAATCACTTTTCATAGGAATAAAAGGAGCAATGCTGCGTTAGGAACAGAACTAGAAACAATTATAGGAATAGGAGAAAAAACCATTGTATCCTTATTAAAACATTACCGTTCAGTTTCTAAAGTAAAAACAGCAACAAAAAAAAGCCTTACAGAAGTAGTAGGAGTAGCAAAAGCAACAATTATATATAATCATTATCATACAGGAGGATGAAATTAAAACTCACATTTTTAATACTCATTATAGCACTTTCTCTTAGTGCTCAAGAAGAGAGTGTTCAAGATGTAAAAGTTGGTCTTGTACTTAGTGGAGGTGGCGCAAAAGGACTTGCACATATAGGAGTCCTTAAAGTACTTGAAGATGCAGGAGTACAAGTAGATTATATTGCGGGTACAAGTATGGGAGCTATTGTAGGAGGACTGTATGCTTCTGGATATAGTGCAGCACAATTAGATTCTCTTTTTAGAACAATAGACTTTGATAGAGTAATTCAAGATGAATTACCTCGTAATGCCAAAACTTTTTATGAGAAAGAAGCTTCTGAAAAATATGCTATTTCCTTGCCCTTTGATAATTTTAAATTATCACTTCCTAAATCTCTTTCAAAGGGGCAAAATACATATAATTTGCTTGCACGGCTTTTAGAACATGTAGATACTACAGATAATTTTAAAGACTTACCTATCCCTTTCTTCTGTATTGCGACAGATATTGAAAAAGCAGAACAGGTTATACTTGATTCTGGATATTTGCCTGATGCAATAAGTGCTAGTGGAGCTCTACCCACATTGTTTAGTCCAGTAACTTTAGGAGACCTAATACTTGTTGATGGAGGCGTTGTAAATAATTACCCTGTAGACGAGTTACGAGCAAAAGGAGTTGATATTATTATAGGAGTCGATGTACAAGATGATTTGCGTAAAAGAGATGAACTTAACACTGCTCCAGAAATATTTTTGCAAATTAATAATTACCGTACCATCCAAGAAATGGAAGGAAAACGAGAAAATACAGATGTATATATTCGTCCAGATATTTCAGATTATACAGTAGTTGATTTTGGTAAAAAAAATGATATTATTGATCGAGGTGAAAAAGAAGCATTACTTCAAATAGAAACTTTAAAAAATATTGCAAGTAGACAAAGTATGCTTTCGCGAAAGCGAATAGAAAAACCTAAACTTAAAGATAGTATTACTATAGATGCGGTAACTTTAAGGGGTCATAAAAACTATACTAGGTCTTATATTTTAGGTAAATTAAAACTAGACCCACCGGTTACATTAGACTATGAAAGTTTTAGTAATGGGATTAACAACTTATCTGCAACAGAAAATTTTGAACGTATAGGACATCGTTTCCAAGCCATTCCTGAGGGACGATTACTTAAAATCGAAGTACAAGAATCAAAGAGTAAACAATCTATAGGGTTAGGACTTCACTATGATGATTTGTATCGTAGTTCAGTACTTATAAACTACACAAGAAAACGTGTACTTTTTAACAATGATATTGCCACATTTGATTTGATAATAGGTGATAATTTACGTTATGCATTTAATTATTATGTAGATAAAGGATATTATTGGAGTGTAGGAATACGGTCAACATATAATACTTTTAATAAAGGAGTAAGCGCTAGACTTGTTGAAGAAGTAAGTAATGTAGATTTAGGTGGTTTAAATAATGTTACATTAGATTATCAAGATCTTACAAATCAAATTTATTTACAAACGCTGTTTGTAAAGCAATTCTCTTTAGATCTTGGAGTGCAGCATAAATTTCTTGATGTAGAGACAGAAACCGTAGATGATGATGATGATATACCAGGGTCTGTATTTGAAAAAAGTCATTTTTTTGGAGCGTACGGGCAACTCAGATTTGATTCTTTAGATAATAAATATTTTCCAAAATCAGGTGTTTATTTTGATGGAGATTTTGACCTTAATCTTTTTTCGTCAGATTTTAATGATAATTTTACAGAATTCTCTATTGCAAATGCATATTTTTTGTATGCTGAAGATATCACATCTCAATGGACATTACTTACAGAAATAAGTGGAGGGTTTAAATTAGGTGGAGAAGATGTACGTTCTCTTGATTTTTTCTTAGGAGGCTATGGAAATAAAAAAATAAACAACCTTATTCCTTTTTATGGATATGATTTTATAAGTGCTGGAGGTGATGGTTATGTAAAGGCTGGATTTTCTGTAGATTATGAATTTGTTAAAAAAAATCACTTTAATATAGCCGCAAACTTTGCAAATATTGGATATGATCTTTTCTCTACAGATCGTTTTTTATCCAGTCCAGATTTTACTGGATATGCTATAGGGTATGGTATGGAAACGATTCTAGGGCCTCTAGAATTAAAGTATACTTATAGTCCTGAAATAGATTCTGGAGAGTGGTTTATTGCTATTGGTTTTCAATTTTAATCAATAAAATCAATCATTTAAGTTAAAATTATGAATAATTGTCAATATTTTAACAAAATCATTTAAAATAATGGCACATTATATGTGTTTCATAGTAAAATGTTTAACTAAAACCTATTTATTATGAGAATCATCATCGCAACACTTGCCACAGCTACTATTTTACTAACAAGCTGCACAAAAAAACAAAAAGACGTAACACCAAAGACTCCATCTACAACAGTAGAAGAACGTGTAAATACTTCAGAAAAACCTCTATTAGCACAATTAGATACATCTGTAGAAGTACCAATCATTCCTGTGTTTTATGTAAATGCTACTAGTGGGCTTTCACTAAGATCAGGAACAAATCTACAATCTAAAAAAATACTTACGTTACCTTATGGAGCTCAAGTAACACATCTTAGCTCACCAGAACACACTACAATGATTGTTGCTGGCATTACAGGAGATATGATAGAGGTAGAATATCAAGGAGCAAAAGGATTTGTTTTTGATGGGTATTTAACAAGACTCGCTCCGCCTCAAGATGGAGAGTCTGTTAGCAATTATGCAAAACGTATTTCTACAAAAGAAAATAAGATAAAGGTTACAAAAACTAAAAACCCTAAAGGAGAAATCTATGGTATGACAACAAGTATTGATTTACCAATAGATAATTGGACAGAAGCCTATAGAATTACTAAAGAATTATTTGATTTACCAAAAAGTTTATTACTAGACCTTACTTTAAAAAAAGAGTCTGAAGTAATAGGAAATGTGAATAAAAGAGAAAAAACATTTAAGGATGAGGTTGCTGTTAATAGATCTTCTACATCAGAAATAACATCTATTATTTACACCTATCAATTAAGAGATTATAGTCGCTCTGTAACTATTGTAAAAGGAAAGAAGGGATTTATTGTAAAAGAAGTTGAGACTTCTAAGTAAGTAAAATATATAAACCCGAATTATGCATTAGAAAATCTATTACAGCTTGAATGTACTGCAAAATA
>CAYYSK010000038.1:0-19383 GCA_964474345.1 uncultured Flavobacteriaceae bacterium | reverse complement strand
CTGAGGTAAAAGACATTTTTGGCTTCAAATTTGATGACTTTACTTTAGAAGACTACAATCCGCATCCTCATATTAAGGGAGCAGTTGCAGTATAAGATTAATAATTAACTAAAAAAACAACCCAAACAAATGAAGAAATTAGCCCTAATTCTTTTCGTATTAGCAAGTAGTGTATCTTTTGCCCAAGAAGGTGTATCTATGACAAGAACTACAACATTATCCATTAGTGAAGTACCTCCTACTTGGCCTGGATGTGATGGTTCTATTAATCAAAAGAACAATTGTTTTAGACAAAAACTTGCCAATCACGTAATACGTGGATTTAAATTTCCTGCAGGTCATAAACAAGGAACACGTGTTGTTGTTGATATGATTATAAACACTAAAGGTAAACCAGAAGTTAAAAGTATGGAAGGTGGATCTAAAGAATTACAGGCAGAAATCAAACGTAAAATTATGTCTATGCCAGATGTAAAACCTGGGCATTCAGGAGGAACGCCAGAAGTACGTAAATACAAACTCCCATTTACGTTTTAAGAATGAGGTATATATTAATTCCTTTATTTCTATTCATGTTATCTACAGGAACCACCTTTGGTCAAGATGATAGAGAAATTGATATTATAGATATAAATCAAACATCAGAAACAACACCTAAAGACATCCCATTTGCAGTTATAGAAAAAGTACCTGTATACCCTGGATGTACTGGAGAAAGTAATAAAGTTCTTAAAAAATGTATGTCGGATCATATTGCTGCATACTTAAGTAAGAATTTTAGAATAAAAAAAGCTTCAAAAGGTTTAAAACCTGGAATACATAGAGTTTTTGTAAGTTTTAAAATAGATAAAACGGGTAAGATTACAAATATTAAAAGTCGTGCCCCGAATGCTGCATTAGAAAAAGAAGCTATTCGTGTGATGAAGAAGCTTCCTAAATTACAGCCAGGACAACAAAAAGGCAAAGCTGTTGGTGTTTTATATTCTCTACCTATTACATTTGAAAAAGAAAAAAAGAAGCGTAATTAAAATGCTTTTCTTTAGTAAAATTACTTTAGGAGACTTTTTAACGATGTATTAACGCGAATCCGCTTTCGCAAAAGCGTATAAAATTAGTAACTTTGGGAGTGACTTATACAGTCACTCTCTTTTGTTATGATTACAACCAAAACACTCCTCGACTTTTTTAAAGAAACTCGAGCGTACACAGAAACCATCTGTACGCCATTACAAACCGAAGATTATGTCGTGCAACCCATTGTCGATGTATCACCTCCAAAATGGCATCTAGGCCATACTACTTGGTTTTTTGAAGAATTTATTTTAAAACATCATAAATCAGGGTACACTATTTTTAGTGATGATTTTGCATTTGTTTTTAATAGTTATTACGAAAGCGTAGGAAAACGTGTTGTACGTACAGATAGAGGCAATCTATCTAGACCTACAGTATCTCAAGTATATGCTTATCGCAAATATGTTACCGAAGCCCTTATAGAATTACTTAAAGAAGACACCAATGATGAGATTATAAAACTGATAACCATTGGGATTCATCATGAAAAACAACATCAAGAACTCCTTATTACTGACATAAAATACATCTTAGGGAATAACCCATTAATGCCATCTTATGATGGTAAATTTTCTGAAAGCATTCCTGAAAATCATACACAAGATTGGATTATTATTCCAGAAGGAGTTTATGAAATAGGTCATCAAAACAATGACTTTTGTTATGATAATGAATTAGGAAGGCATAAAGTATATCTTTACGACTATAAGATTTCAAATAAGCTTGTTACAAATGGAGAATTTTTAGCCTTTATAGAAGCAGGTGGTTATCAAAAAACGCTTTTATGGCATGCTGAAGGTTGGGATTGGGTACAAACACAAAAGATACAAGCACCATTATACTGGCATCGTATTGATAATGTATGGCATCACTATACGTTTAAAGGATTACAAAAAGTAGACTTGAAAGCTCCTTTAGTACATATTTCTTACTATGAAGCATTTGCATATGCACAATGGAAAGATATGCGACTTCCTACAGAATTTGAGTGGGAAGTAGCACAAGTCAAATTTAATTGGGGGCAACGTTGGGAATGGACAGAAAGTGCTTATTTACCATATCCTGGATATACAAAAGAGCCAGGGGCTTTAGGAGAGTATAATGGCAAGTTTATGGTTAATCAAAAAGTGCTGCGAGGAGGGTCTGTAGCAACTCCTAATAATCATACGCGCCCTACATATCGCAATTTCTTTCAGACAGGATTACGTTGGCAATTTACAGGAATACGTCTTGTCAAATAACTGAAAGATAAAACACGTAATTACGACCATTATAGTATGACTACAAAAACAATCACATATACTTCTACTTTTGAAAAAGATGTAATTGAAGGACTAACTTCTTTTCCTAAATCATTATCATCAAAATACTTTTACGATAAAAAAGGGGACAAGCTTTTTCAAGATATTATGGCTATGCCCACTTATTATCTCACCAATAGTGAATATGAAATTATCTCTTCCCAAAAAGAAGCTATAAGTACTGCTTTTAAAGGAGACAATGGTTTTGATTTAATTGAATTAGGAGCAGGAGACGGAAAGAAAACAAAAGTCTTATTAACCTATTTAACACAAGAAGGTATTGATTATACGTATCTCCCTATTGACATTAGTCAGAATGTACTTGATGGATTAAAAAAGAGTGTAGAAGAAGAAATTATAGGTATCGATATCAAACCTCAACAAGGCACTTATTTTGAAGTTTTAGAAGATCTAGCAAACTATAATACGCGTAAAAAAGTGATCATGGTATTAGGGTCAAACATTGGCAACTTACTACACCCTAAAGCTATTGAATTTTTAGCAAACATTCGGAAAGGAATGAATGCTAATGATTTATTATTTATGGGGTTTGACCAAAAGAAAAATCCGCAAACTATTCTGGATGCTTATAATGATCAAGAAGGTATTACAGCTGCTTTTAACAAAAATGTACTTCATAGAATTAATAATGAATTGAATGGGAATTTTGATGTAGATCAATTTTCACATTGGGAAGTCTATGATCCGGAAACAGGTACTGCAAAAAGTTATCTGGTAAGTAAAAAAGAGCAACAAGTACAAATCAATGCTTTAGATTTGGAAGTTCGTTTTAAAGCTTGGGAAACAATACATACAGAAATCAGTCAAAAATATGACGATGATGTAGTACATTGGTTAGCTAGTGAAGCAGGATTACAAATTGTAGGTCAGTTTACTGATAGTAAAGGATACTATAAAAATTATCTCTTTGAAAAGAAATAATTTGCTTTCGCGAAAGCAAAAAGAAAGACATATTTATAACATACTATAAATTTAAAAACAATAATTGTGATATGCAGATGAGATTTCTGCCTTCACAGAAATATAAATTACTATGAAAGCCATTTGGAACGATACTATTATTGCAGAAAGTAACGATACTGTAGTCATTGAAGGGAATCATTACTTCCCTCATGAAAGCATCAAAAAAGAGTTCTACAAATCAAGTGACATGCATTCTGTATGTCCTTGGAAGGGACAAGCGCATTATTATACATTAGAAGTACACGGAAAAGAAAATGTAAATGCTGCTTGGTTTTATCCTGAAGTGAGTGAACTTGCAAATGGCATCAAAAATCGCGTTGCATTCTGGAAAGGTGTACAAGTAGTAGACTAGATACAGTCTCAAGAGATAGTATTATAATGTATTCTTTTTTAGGAAGAAATAACATACCTGTACTATTAATAATAGTCCCATAGCAACTACTTGCATAAACACAACTTGGAACAAATTATCGTGAAAAAGAACGATCAATATTATTTGCATAATTCCCATAATAGCTGCAATAGCTATAGGCTTATAATGGTCTAGTGACAAAAAGTAGTATGCAAAAATATTAGACACTGCAAAAAAAGATGTTGCTAGTGCGTACCAACCTAATAAAGGAGCTATAGACACGTATGCATCTCCGAATAGCAGTTTTACAGAAAAAACAGGAAATAAAAAGGTACAAATCACTATTATACTAGCAAGTAATATAATATATCCTGTATACTTCAAAAGTACTGGTTTCGTGTCTTCTCCATGCTTTTTCTTATCTACTACAGTAGGTAACAATAGCATTACAAACATCCAAGTCACAAAATAAACAACACGACCTATTAAAGCCAATGATGCATATAATCCAGCCTCTTGAGAAGGGAAATAATGCTTAACAAGTAAAATATCACTGTTATTACATATAATTTGAGTAAGCTCATAACAAGCAGTAAGTATAAAGAAACTAAAGATTGCTTTTTTGTCTTTTGCAGATAACTGGACCCTAGGAAGCACTTGATTACTTTTCTTTTTAAGTGGAAAAACACCAGCAAGAAATGAAATTCCAACACCTAAAGACACTGCTATAGAAGAAGTCACTTGAAAAGAGATAAGTAACAAAAACGTAATAGCTAACCTACAAAACATCTCCAGTTGATACGTAATAGACAAGTTCATAAAATCTTTCTCACCTTGTAATTCTCCCCTACGGACACTCATAATAAAATATACAGGTATTGCAATTCCAAAAATAACAAACATCATATAGGATTCTGTTTGAAAAACAGATTGTAATTCTTTTGCAAACCATACAATTCCTGCGCCTAAGACAAGGCCAAAAGAAACAGCATATGTATAACATGTTTTGATAAATCGATGTAGAATAGCAGATTCAAAAATCACTGTAAACTTGGCAACTGCTAGTTGAAAAGTCATTGCCACAAAAGATAATACCAATAATAATGTAATCAATATAGCTGCATCAGAAAACGCTTTAGGTCCCAATAAACGACCTAAGGCTAGGTTATATAAATAATTCCCGCCATTGACAATAAAAACACTTATCATAAAGAATTGTTCTGGCGTAATACGAGCTTTAAATTGTCTAGTTAAGGTTTGCATGGGAATTAATTTATGATGAAAATAGTTAGCAGCTTGAGTTTATGCAGCAAATCCATAATACTGTAATTGTCTTCTATTGGTTAAGATCGTTTTAAGTCGTTGTAACATATATACAATCTCTTGACTTTCATCTTGTAGATAGCATAAATTAATCATTACAGCGTTTCCTCCCTGTAGTTTATCAAGGATGTAACATTTAATTTCTTTTAGTTCATTTTTTTGGTATACCCCTTTGATATAATGTACGGTGTCGATTTCCTTAATAGTAAGTGCCATAATTGTATATATTAAAAAATTAAGTGATTTATTGATATAAGTAATACACTGGTTTTTCTTGGCGTTTATAGACAAGTTGTAATGTATCCTTTCCTCCATTTTGTTCTATTGTATTATGTACGATTTTAAGGTGGGTTCGGTTTTTGATTACTGTAAATTCCATAATGTATTTGTTTTAGTTCTGATACAAATATGGAATATCAAGTGCGGATATAGCGTTGTTTTTCGACGAGAAGACATTAGCTGTAGTTCAATGGTAAGAAACTTACTTTAGAGCTTCTTTTGATTATATATACGAGTGCGCTTTCGCGAAAGCGTTTAAAAAAACTTTAAAATCTGGATTACAATACCCTTATAATTTGTTTTATAAAACAACAGATTACTCATTACTTGATGCCTACTTCTAGGAACTGGCCGTGAGATGCAATTTACCTTCGACGAATGGTAGTTATCTATAGATTGTATCAGAGCAACTCAAACGTACCTTGCTACTGTAAAACAATCACCATGAGATCATTACTTACTATAACACTACTATTCATAGGAATATATAGTCACTCACAAGAGATGCAAACAGGCTTTATTTATTTAGAAACAGGTCAATACCAAAAAGCTGAACTTTTTTTTAAAAAAACACTACAAAAGTACCCGTCTAATAAAACAGCTCGCTTATGTTATGGTCGTGCATTAGGACTAAACGGGAAAACCATAGAAGCAAAAGCATTATTTATAACTTTAAAATCTGATTACCCTACCGATTTTGAAATAGGTTTAAATTATGCAGAATCACTACTATGGAATAAAGAGTATCAAGAAGCCGCTACGTTTTACAAAACATTACTATCACAACAGGCTGATAGTTTTGCAGCCTTATTAGGGTACGCAAATACACTTTCTAATCTAAAAACCTATGATAGCGCTTTACACTATGTAAACAAAGCACTTGCTGTACAACCAGGTAATGCAAATGCACGTATCTCACGTAAGTATATGCGTTTAGGAAAAGCATCTGTTTTAATGCAGGAGGAAGCATATGATATTGCTGTACAACTTTTAGAAAAGAATCTTCTTGATTTTCCTAAAGATAAAGACACACAAAATCTACTAGCAAATAACTATCTTTTAAAGAAAGAGTATGTAAAAGCAAATACTGTATATAAAACAATGACCGATACCATTGTTTCTCTTACTGGACAATCTCTTGTCGCTCATAATAATCATAAAGAGAAAAAGGCATTACAATTAGCAAAGAGCGCAACAATAATCGCTAGAACTACAACAGATAGTACAAAAATTTTAATGGCTAAAGAGCGTTATATTCAAGCTTTATTATGGAACGGGAAATACACTCATGCACACCAAGAGATTTCTCAATTATCAATAGCCTATCCAGATAGTAATACCATATCTAGTTTATTAGCTACCTATGGTATGTATACTGGAAATTTCAAAAAAAGCATTTCTCTATATGAAGCAATGTTAGTAAAAGATGCTACCTCTTTTGATGGAAATCTTGGAATTGCAAATGCCTATAGAGCTCAAGGTAATCTTACAAAGGCATATACATATGCGCAAAAGACATTACACTATTACCCAAACCAAAAAGATGCTAAAGATCTTATCAAAACGATTGAGAATATACTTTCTCCTGTGGTAAACACAAACGCATCCTATACTGTAGATAATGGAAATAATGAAGCCTATGCCGTTACCGCGAGTGCAACGATTCCTTTTTCTGAACGATTTAAAACATTGATTCAATATGGATACAGAACTACCGAAAATACAGTAAGTCAAGAAATGGCATATAATACAAATATCGCTATAGGCGCTCATTATCGTTTACTTAATAATACTTGGTTAGAAAGTAATCTTGGGTTTGTAAAAGCCAATGCTCCTTCTAATGAATATACCGATGTAAATGGATCTGTGTTTCTAACATCAAGACCATTACCATTGCAGTATCTTAAAGTTGGATACAGTAGAGAGTTACAGAATTTTAATGCGACTCTTATTGATGAAAAAATCTTTATGAATAATTATACATTGAATTATAATATGGGAACAAATTTTAATCTAGGTTGGTATACAGGATATACATATACATCTCAAACCGATGGAAATACACGCCACCTATTATTTACATCTTTATATTATAGGTTTACAAAACGCCCTTCTCTTAAAGGAGGTGTTAATTATCAATATTTAGGGTTTAAAAACCAGGTTCCTACTTTATACTTTAGCCCTTCAAAATACCAAGCATTAGAAGCTTTTTTAGATCTTCAAGGTAGCAAAGACAACTGGACGTATAGTGCTAATGTAGCTGGAGGGTATCAATTTATAGAAAACAATAGTACGACAAGTCTTTTTAGAGCAGAAGCTACCTTTACATATGATATCTCTGGACGTTTTCAAGTAGGTGGGTATGGAAAGTATAGTACCATTGCTTCAGAAACAGCTGCTGGTTTTGAATTTACCGAAATGGGTGTAAAATTAAGATGGCAAGTAACTAAGAAGCCCTTGTTCGAGATGAAACAATAGTACAAATCGAATCTTAAATAATTTTATCCTACAAAATCTTTAAAACTACTAATCAGGTAATTCTTAATAACTAAAAGGTCAATAATTCAAAATATAAATTTTGGATTGCTGACCTTATTCTTTTGTTTATAGAAAAAATTAAGAAAATGTAACATTTCAGTGAAATTTCATACTTATTATTCATAACAAATGGATCCTACATGAAATCAGAATCTAAAATATTAAGACCAAAAAATTTAAAAACATTACTGTATTTGCTGATAAGTATTTTATTTGTGATTATGGGGTATACTATGTTAGATAAGAAATTTTTAATAGGTCTATTTACAATAATTTTCTTCGGCTTAGGAATTATTATTTTTATACTACAAGTAATTCCAAATGCGTCATATCTAAAATTAACTGAGGATGGATTTGAAATTCGTAGTCTTTTCAAATCTAGTTTTACAAAATGGGGTGATATTAAAATCTTTAAGACAGGCTATATTGGCACTAATAAAATGGTCATGTTAGACTATCAAGATGAACATATAGAATATAGAATAGGAAAAAAGTTTGCTAAAACACTTTCTGGTAGTGAAGGAGCGTTGCCAAACACATATGGTATGCCTGCAGAAACATTAGCTCAACTAATGAATGAATGGAAATCTAAACATACTATTTGATAGCACTTCTAATATAAGTTTCTTCACTATAAACTCCTTCTTTTACCAATTTCTTAAAAAGAAAAGTTTAGTACTATTTTCTAACCCAGATTATGCATTATACCATTTCTGATGAAGGTTGGATGTACAATAAATATGACATCTTATGAGTTTTAGCATAGCACCGCGTAGCCTGTCCTCACGAAGGTGGGGAGTTAAATTCAAAAATATAGTGCAACGGTATATTTTGCAGTACATTCAAGTTGTAATAGGTTTTCTATTGCATAATCTGAGTTTAAAATACATTTACGTCAGAACTAGTATAGTAGTATAATTGTCTAGTGCATTTACAACAAAAAAGTCTCCACAGACACTACCCTGTGGAGACTCATCACCATAAAAAATAAACATTAAAAACTACTATTCACTATTTTATCATAAATCGTCCATTATATTTCTTTTGTTTATCATCTATAAATGTATAGAGATACATTCCCTTCGTTAGCTGTGGTGCAGTATAGATTACAGTTTGACTTCCCAATTGAGTATTCATATATTGTTGATCTACTATTCTTCCTAGCATATCATACACCGTAATGTCAATATTATTTGAAGTCTGTGGTAATTGTATCGTTGTTTGTTGTAAAAAAGGATTTGGATAATTTCTTAACGTAGTACTTACCGTTTCAAAAATTTCTACAGCCAGTGTAGTTTCACTTGAAAAATGCACATTTTGGATATCCATTTCCTTTGTTTCTATCTGCCCATTTTCTGAAATCATTGTGAAGACGATTGTCACTATATCATCAAGTACACTATCATTTATAGGAATTATATAACTCTCAAATGTATCTGTTAGATTAATTGTTTCTCTATATTGATTTTCCCAAGCTTCAATACTTTGTTTTACAAATGTGATTTCTAAATTTCCTGTTCCTTTAGCTTCTAATGCAAAACTGTTATATGCTGTTACATCTACTGCTTTAAAACGAGGTGTTAAAGCTCTATATGCAGCTACATATGTATTTGTTGTTGCTTCTAAGAATACATTTCTTTCTATAGGTAATACACCTGTATCAAAAGGCTCTGTATTTGGAGATATTGTATACTCCTGTATTGTTGTATTTGCTTGACTATCGTCTACTCCCCAAGGTCCATCAGACATAAATAAATCATCTGGCGTGGCAATACCATCACCAATTCTAAATCCAATATCAAATAAATTTCCTGTTTCTACTGTTACATTTGTAATATAATCTCCTAGTAAATCGATTGTAGATGTCATCGTCATTATATCACTAGTTTCTGTAGTTCGTATACCTGCATCAAATGTGATTGCTTGTGTTGCATTAGTATTTATAATTTGTAAATCCAAACCTCCTTGTACATATGCTCCTTTTCTCACAAATACCGTTGGAGGCGTAGTGTTATTATAATCAGAAATTGGTTTTTCAATATTCAATAAGTTCAATACTTCTTCTCCTAACAGATATAAATCATCTATAGAGTTTGACCAAATTTGGAAATTATAATAACTCACATTGTCTTCATATTGATCCAAATTCCAATGGCTCTCTATTGCAAATTCAGAATCATCAGAAACAACTTTTGCCGAAAGGCTTAATACAAACTCTAGTGTGCCATCTACATTCTTTATTAATGATTTTATAAAAGGTTGTTCGTTAATATCCATAGTAGACACAGATATTAATTCGGCTCCTAATAATCGATCACAGATATACTTGGTGTGCTCATAGACGCCATCTTCAGTTTTTAAAGCTAAAATGGAAGCTACTGATGTTTCTTCTTTTATATAATCTACGGCATAAATCTCAGTAGCATTGGTAATAGTAATAAGGTCTTCAGGAGTAGATTCTACCACATATTCTTCAGAAATTATTTCAAGAGGTATGAAGTCTTCTAATTGAATACTTGAATCTGCATTGCGCTGTCCATAATCAACTGTTTTTTCGAGGCGTTGAGCTAATGTTCTATTGAATCTATAACTTGTTTTAGCGCGATTATAATTACGTTTATTGATAGCATCAGAAAGTCTATTATTACTTTCTAATCCTCCTTCATTAGCGCCAGACGCAGGAGGGGCAATAACCTCACAGTTACCATATCCAGAACACGAAGGATCTTCACAATCTACAAGACCATCTCCATCATCATCAATACCATTATCGCAAATCTCTTGAGGAACTGGTGCTGTTGGGCAACGTGCACCATCATTACTTGCACTTGAAGGACCAAAGGCAAACAAATTTGAATCCATTGTATTTTGACCATCAAGATCTTGTACATTTTGAATCACATAAATAGTTCCCGTTTGATTTGCAGACACATAAAAACGTCCTGACACATCAAAATACACAGCGCCATACGTATAATTTAAACCTGATAATATTGGTACTTCTCCTAGTGATTGTATATTGCCGTTTGTTGGATCAATACGATATAATACATTACTGTTTTTTTCTACTGTATATAGATTACCATCTACTGCATTAAACGCCCAATCATGAATACTTATTCCTTGAGATAAATTTTCGGTCGCAATATGTTCTCCATAGTTTGCAGATTCTGGATGTACATCTATTTTATAATATGTAGTTCCTCCAGATTTCAAATAATATACCCCATCCATACTTACATCACCTATATATCTATTTCCACTGGGAAGTTCATCAACATAAAAAGTAGTTGTGGTAAAATTCTTCCCTATTCTTACTAGTGTTTTTGAAGGAGATGTTAATGATCCCCATATATATCCATCTGTTGGATTATATCCAGTTGCATTGATATTTCCTTCAGTAACATCTGAAGCTACTATGTATGAATTTCCTGATGCTAAATCTATTGCATATACATCATTGTATTGAAATAAGTATGCGTTATAATCGCAGTCAAAAGGAATATCTTGTGCTTGTAATGCCACGGTCATACAGGCAATTACGATAGGTAGTATTTTTTTCATGATTATTCTGTTTTGTATACGTCAAATGTAACTTTTAAGGAAGGCGTTATTTTCTAAAATTCGTTAGGCAATCATCTACTATAGATGAATGGTATTTTAACTTCGTTGAGTTGATTTTAAGTCATATATGCTTTCGCGAAAGCTAAAAATTCTATTATTATCAAAAAAAGTCCTCACAAATTTGTGAGGGCTTCTTCTCATAAAACTCAACTCTTAAACTATTATATTCATGTAGTAAACTACCTCGGGGCAAGCCCACGAGGCATTTATACGAAACTGAATTTTAATTTCGAGGCAAGCCTCGGGGTATTAAATCCTTTGGCGGCGCCAATTAAAAAACTCCCATGAAATCGTTTTTCAATAATGATTTGCAGCAATAATACATGTGCATAAACAAGTCTTTATAACTAATTATGAATACACTATTCTATTATTACTATATTGAGTTTTATTTTGTTATCTATAATGTAATATTTAGGTATAGACTGACATAAATCTATAAGCTCAGTGGTGCTTATGCTTTCATTAAACCCGAATTATGCATTAGAAAATTAGTTAGATGAACAAAAAATGTAGGCTAAGAGTAAATGGTGGCCGTTGAATTGAATTTATAGAAGAATTTACTTTTGCAAAAGCTAAAAATAGTTAGGAATTATTATAAAAGATTGAGTCTTTTCATAAGTTCAGGGCGATTAGACCTACTTATAGGGATAACATCTCGCGCAATAAGAACACTATTATCTTCTATATCTATAATCTTAGTAATATTAATGATATAGGAACGATGTACTTTTAGAAAAAGAGATAAAGGTAGTTTTTCTTCTATTTTCTTAAGTGTAGAATGTACTGTATAGTTTTTATCTTCGGTCTTTATAAGTATATAATCCCCTTTCGCTTCGATAAGGTATACTTTTTCAAATTCGATTTTGATTAATCTCCTATCAATATTAACATACATTTCTTTTTCAGAAATAGTATCTGTTTCTTTGACTGAAGAGGGAATTGAGGTGACCGTAGTAGCCATTTTTACATTCTCTACTTTTTGAACTGCTTTTAAGAAACGAGGTAAAGTTACAGGTTTTACTAAATAATCTATAATACAGTCGTACTCAAAAGCTTCTATTGCAAAGTTCTTATCTGAAGTAGTAAGTACGATCTTAGGAGGGTCTTTAAGGGTATCTATAAAATCAAATCCCGTAAAATCCGGCATATGGATATCTAAAAAAATGAGATCTATATCGTTCTTATTTAAGAATTTTATAGCCTGCATTGCATTAGGAAATTCATCTATGACCTGTAAGTTATCCACTTGATTACACAGATGAGAGATAATAGCTCTTGCAGCAGCTTCGTCGTCTATAATGATACAATTCAAAATCGTTTTGTTTTATTTTTGGGATGGCTTATAATTTATTTATAAATAGATTGATTTTTTTAAGTATCTCTTCAAATTCTTCTTGTAATTGAGTAGATTCAATTTTTAGGTTTTCTTCATAATCTATTGCCATTTGATACCCATTTTCTAGCCCTAAAATACCAAATTTATGTTTAAGTTTATGTACATTTTCAGCAGCTTTTTTAAAAGCTTTGTTATTTATATTTTCTTCATATACAGAAACTTCTACTGGAAACTCTGTTTTAACAATAGATAAGAGTTTTTCTTTAAATGTACTATCACCACCTGAAAGTTCATCTATATATATAAAATTAGGTTCTTCCATTTTGTATTATTTTTTGATCGTAAAATAAAACGTAGTTCCCACTCCTTTTGAGCTTTCTAACCAAATATTTCCATGATATAGGTCTACAATTTTCTTTACAATAGACAATCCAATACCTGTAGACTCTTTGTTTTTATGTAATGATTGGAATATTTTAAAAATCTTTTCATGAAACTCATCTGTAATTCCAATACCATTGTCTTTTACAGAAAACTCATAATAACTATTTTTATCCTTAACATCGATTTCTATAGAACCTTTTTCTTTATCTATATATCGTATAGCGTTACTAATCAAATTTTGAAAAAGTTGTTGGATTCTAATTCTATCTGCTTTGAGTATAGGTAATTCATTCTTGACAGTTAAGGTGATATGCTCTGGAAAATGGAGCAATTTTTTTATGTCATCTATTACCTCATTTACATGTACTTCTTCACTTTTTTTAGAACTACTACTAATACTCGCATATTCAAGAACATCAGAAATCAATTGTTCCATTTTTTCTAAGGTTACATCAATCATCTCCAAATTTTCTAAAGTCTCTTGATTAAGATTTCCTTCATTATCTTCTTTAATCCAATTTACAAGAGCATTAATACTTCGTAAGGGCGATTTTAAATCATGAGAAACAATATGTGCATATTCTTCAAGCTCATTATTACTTTTTTCTAAGGCTACAAGAAGTCTATTTCTATCTTCTTCATTCTTTAAGGATGCAGTAATATCTTCTATTAATGCAACATGATACTCTATACTTCCATTTTTATTACGAACTGCTGCTACATTTGTTTTTGCCCAAACTACTGATTTATCTTTTCTCAAATATCTTTTCTTCACCATAAAATGGTTCATTTTATTATTGGCCATTTGAGTTAAATATTCTTGAGAATCTACATATTCTTCTTCTATAGATATATCACCTACTTCAAGGCGGGTTAATTCTTCTTCTGTATATTGTAATAGTTCCTGTGCTGCTTTATTAGTTTGAACAATTTTATATCCCTGGCTCAAAATAATTCCAAGACTAGAATGATCTACTATCGCAGCAAGTTTAAATTGTTGTTCTCGTATGGTTTCGGCTGTTTTTTCTGCTTCAGTAATATCTCTTACAATTCCTTGAGCCGCAATAGGTGTATTATCTGCATCGTAAATAACGCTTGCATTAATATGCACCCATTTTACTTCTTTACGTTTTGTTAAAACGCGTGCTTTATAATCAGTAAAAAACCCTTTTTCAGTTAATTCTGCAAAAGATTTCATGGCATATTTAATGTCTTCATAATAGAGCAACGAGGCAACATTGAGTTTTTCTTTTTTAATATCATGTCCAAAAAAATCTATCGCAGCATCATTCATTTTTATGACATTCCCATTAAGATCCATCACTAAGTAAGAATCTAAAATATTACCAAAAACACCTTGTAACTCAGAAGTAGTCTCTGAGACAAGTTGTTCTAGTTTTTCATTGGAAGTTTTTAATTCTTGTGTTAGCAGATATAGTTCTCTTGACTTTTCTTCAAGAATTTTTTCAGCTTGTTTCCTTGCTGCTTTTTCACGTGCAATAGCACGTTCATACATCTTAATTTTGTCTTCACTCATCTCGTATAATACTGAACTTGACTTCGGTACCGTCTTCTTTCAGCTTTTCTACTAAGATAGTAGCTTTTGCATTAAAATGCTCAAAAGTTTTATTCATTAATCCTTTACCAAAGCTATACATCGCTCTACTAGACTTATAAATCATGATAAGTTTATTCTTTGTTTTCTCTTCTACAATAAATACTGGAAGTTCTGCATCAGGATATATTTTACGTACTTCTACGTGAATATGATTCTCGATAGAAGACAACATCTCAATGGGATCATTGTATTGCTCTAAAAAAGTAGGGTAACTCTCTCCAATAACTCCAAAAAAATGTTCTGCATATACTAAAAGTAAATCATCTATTGAAAGTGATGTACGCTTACTCAAATTTGTCAAAAGACTAAGCATTTCAGAAAAATTATAGGTTCCTATAGATGTATATATCCCTTGAGATGGCAAGTCTGATTCATCTATGATTGTATCTACCATTTCTAATCCAAACTTTTGTTCGACTAGATCTAAAAATTCTGTAAAAACGATTCCTTTCATTGTATATGTATTATACTTTTATTAATTCATTTTCGCTCCAATATGATAGAGTTACTCCTATTTTATGAATATATTCATCATATTTGAGAGGTTTTATAATATACCCAGCAACTCCATGTTTATAACATTCTAGCACATCTTTTCTATTATTTGATGTGGTTAGAATTACTGTAGGCAGGTATCGTAATACAGCATCTTCTTTTAAAATTTTCAAAAACTCTATACCATTAATTTTAGGCATATTAAGGTCTAAAAAAATAAGATCTGGCAATCTTTCTATCGTTTTTAATATCTCTAGAGCCTTTTCTCCATCTTCTGCTTCAATAAGTTCATGATTCATTTCTAGTTTTGTGATAGCTCTTTTGAGCTTCATAACTTCAATAGCATCATCCTCTATTAAGAGAATACTTAGTGGTTTTGTCCCCAAAATATAATTGTAGTTTTAGATATTTATGTAAATATCCATAATACTAGGTAAAAGGAGAGGCTTTTTAGATAAATCACTTATTTAGTATCGACGGGTGGTAGTTAAGTGTCGACGAGTGGTAATTATAAGTATTAGTACATTAGCAATATAAAATTCAATACTATGTTAAGATATCTATTCTCTCTGTACTTTATTTGCATAACGTTATCATACACTCAGGCACAGTCATCAAGCGCAAAAGATAAAGATGCTATTAAAGCAGTTATGAAAGATCAAGAAAAGGCTTGGTCAGAAAACGATCTTGAAGGATTTATGCAAGGGTATTGGAAAAACGATTCTCTCAAGTTTTACGGAAGTAGTGGTCTTACATATGGTTGGGATAAAACACTTGCTAATTATAAAAAAGGATATCCTACAAAAGATCATTCTGGCAAGCTTCATTTTAAAATCAATGATATTTCAAAAATTAAAAAAAATGCCTACTGGGTCATGGGCAACTATTTCCTACAAAGAAAAGTTGGAGATGCAAACGGTATCTTTATGATTATTTTTAAAAAGATAAAAGGGGAATGGAAAATTGTAGCAGATATGTCTTGTGGATAAATAATTTTCTATTTTAACATTTAAGAGTTATTTAAACAATTTACAATTCCATCAGCGAAATCCTTAGCTGATTTAGGATGATTACGCACCCATAATTCTGGTTCTATAATTTCTAGTTCTCCTAATAATATCTTGCCATTTGTATCCCATATGATATCTGCACGACCATATGCAGGCATAGGATCACAAGCTTCAAACACTTTTTCTGCAAATGAAATTTCTTCTGGAGTTGGCGTATAATCATAAACGGTTCCTCCAAAATCATCTTGTACTCGATAATCACCCGTTTTTGCTTTTTTAAGGATTGCATGTGTATACTTACCATTAAATACCATAAGCGAAGCTTCTCCAAGAGTTGTAATGGTTTTTTGAAATGGTTGTATTAGCATATCACGTTCACTTACTAATTTCTTAAACAGGTCTTCAAAAGAAGTTCTTTCTTCTTTTTGCACTTTATGAGTATGAAAAGCGCCGCCTGCAATTGCTGGCTTGATTACTACATCTGTCCATTTTTTTTCATCACAAACACTTTCTATAGTTCGATAAGAACCTCTATCTACATACGTTGTTGGAACAATTGCTATCCCTCTATTTTCAAGATCTGCTAAATAATGCTTATCTATATTCCAATCTATCAATGATTTTGGGTTTATAAACTTTGTTTTGTTTTTAATCATATCTAACCAAAGAGAAAACTCATCATATCTTTCAAAATAATCCCAGATAGTCCTAAAAACAATTGTTTTTGTTTGTGACCAATCATACTCTGGGTCGTCCCAATATGTGCAATCTACTTTTAGTTTCTTTTTCTCTAATGCCTCTTGTAACAATTTACGTTCCAATAAAATATTTGAAATGTATGGAGTCATTTCTTTTGGTTGAAAATAGGCTTTACATGTAAGAATGGTAATATCTGTCATTGTATTTGTCTGTTCGAGCGCAGTCGAAAACTATTCTAATGAATGCCAAAAATCTCTCGACTGCGCTCGAGAAGGCATTTATTTTAAAATTTCCTGTCTGGATGAAATAACTCCATATTCATACTAGGTTGTATTTCATCAATAATTTCTTGTACAAGTTTTCCTGTAGATGGTCCCAATGTCCAACCCATCATGGCATGTCCTGTCGCAATTGTTATGTTTTTGCATTTTGAACTTTTTCCTATATAAGGCATTCCATCTGGTGATACGGGGCGAAGTCCACTTGCTGCTCGCATTTTTTCTTCTTGAGTTATAGTAACATTAGAAAAATAACGTTGTACTCCATCAGTAATAGCATCTACACGACGTGGATTAATTTGATGATTAATTCCTGCAATTTCCATAGTTCCTGCAAAACGAGTATATCCATTCATGGGTGTAATCGCAATCTTTGCTTCGGCAAGAATAGATGGATAGGTAATTCCAGTAGGAGTTGTGGTTTCAACTCGATATCCTTTTCCTGCTTGTAATAAAAGGTTGATGTTTAGTTTTCGCGAAAGCATATGTGTCCAAGATCCTGCTGCAAGTACATATTCATCTGCTTTAAGTTTTTCTTTATCTGTTTGTACCGAAGATATCTTATCATTTGAAACTTGTACATCTATGACTTTCTCTTCCTGTCTGATAATAACCCCTTCTCGAATTAAGTAACTTTTGAGTTCGTTCATAAACTCTCCAGGAGTTGTATGATAATCACATTCAAAATAGGTAGCACCAACAATATCTAATTGTGCATCAGGCATCATTTTCTGTACTTCAGTTGTTGAAACTGATCGAGCAACCAAACCTTCTTTCTGAGCTAACTCCACAAGTTCTTCTTCGTGATGCAATGTCTTATCTGTCTGACAAAGCATGAATAATCCTTTTTTTTCTAATTGAAAATTAAATCCTTCCTCCTGTTTAATTTGATCATATAAGTCACGTCCCAATACAGCTATTTCTCGCATTACAGGAACGACTCGTTGCACATGTTTAGACGTGCAAGATTTATTAAATGCCCAAGACCATTTTATTAAATCTGAATTTAATCTGGGCTTGATATACAAAGGATTTTTACTGTCTAGCATCCACTTTATACCTTGCTTCATAACTCCAGGTGCAGATAAAGGGATTAAATGACTAGGTGCAAGATATCCTGCATTTACATACGACGCCCCACTGTTCATTTTAGATTGATCAATAACTGTGACTTGATGTCCTGCTTTATGAAGGAAATAAGCACAAGATAATCCTATGATACCACCTCCTATGATAATGATGTTTTTCAATGTCTTACTAATTTATTGATTAAATCACACTAAATCCAAATGCATATGGATCATCTTCATCTATCGTAATAGTATTATGTCCATAAATACGTGCCCATCCTTTAATACTTGGAATAATGGCCTTATAATTACTTACACTTACTTCATTTTCTACACGTCCCACAAACGTTGATCCTATAAAGCTTTCATGAATATATTCTTTTCCTATTTGTAATTTTCCTTGAGTATATAATTGTGCTAACCTAGCTGATGTTCCTGTTCCGCAAGGACTACGATCAATAGCTTTGTCTCCATAAAAAACAGCATTTCTTCCTGAAGATTTTAGATCTATTGGGTTTCCAGTCCAAAGCATATGCGTGACATCACGTATCGTGTCATTTTCAGGATGAATAAATTGATTAGGGTATGTTGAATTGATTCTATCTCGTACAATCTGACTGTATTGTATGATTTGACTTGCTGTAAAATTATGTATTCCAGAGAAGTTCTTTTGAGGATCTATAATTGCATAATAATTTCCCCCATATGCTACATCAAAAATAATCTCGCCTAATTCTGGACACTCTATAGAAAGGCCTTCAGCGGCGAGATAGGAAGGCACATTGGTTAGTTTTATCCAATCTACCTTATCTTCTGTTTGTTGGTAATCGATCTCTACTAGTCCCGCAGGTGTTTCCATACGAATTTTTCCTGGTGTTTTAGGGATAATCAATCCTTCTTCTATAGCTATAGTGATCGTTCCTATAGTACCATGACCACACATAGGAAGGCATCCTGAAGTTTCTATAAACAATACCCCGACATCATTGATAGAGTCATGAGGTGGATATAAAAT
>CAYYSK010000037.1:0-19413 GCA_964474345.1 uncultured Flavobacteriaceae bacterium | reverse complement strand
ATTACTTTTTCTTTATGCTCAGTATCTGTATTAAAGAAAGAAAAACTGTCTTTACAATCTACACGGTAAATACCGTCTTGACCTAACCCTGTCATTTCTTTTAAGAAATCTTTTAACTTCATCCAATCAAAGTCATCCTTACGACCTACATTAATAAAATAACGTGTCGTATCTCCAGATTCTTCTTTAAAAGCAGCAACAGCATTTTGATTAAGATCTTTTGCTTTTTTATAGTAGTTAAAGAAGCGTGTAAATTCTACAGAAAAAACTTTTTTTATCAATTCCTCCTTGGTATTACCTTCTAAAACTTCTTCTATAGCAGGAAGATATGCCTCTATTTCGTGATTGACTTCTGTATTATGTATTTTGTTAGCAAGGTGAAATAATTGTACTTGCGTGATTTCCTTTCCGTCAGGAATGGTTTTTTGTTCAAACTTTTTTCCTAGAATTTTTTCTAACTGTTTGATTTTACGCATTTCACTTTTGGTTACAATCACCATAGATGTACCGCTTTTACCAGCACGTCCTGTACGACCAGACCTGTGTGTATACGTTTCTATTTCATCTGGAAGTTGGTAATTAATAACGTGCGTAATATCATCTACATCAATACCACGAGCTGCTACATCTGTGGCAACGAGCATTTGTATTTGCCTTCCTCTAAAACTCTTCATTACAAGATCTCGTTGATTCTGACTTAAATCTCCGTGAAGTGCTGCAGCATTATATCCATCTTCTATTAATTGTTCTGCTACTTTTTGAGTATCTCTTTTAGTACGACAAAAAATTACAGAAAATATATCAGGATTTGCATCAGCAAGGCGTTTAAGAGCTTGATAACGATCACGTGTATGAACAATATAAAATTCGTGAGATACGTTTTTTGCTCCTTCATTTTTTGAACCTACAGTAATCTCTAAAGGACTTACCATAAATTCTTTTGCAATACGAGCTACTTCCCTAGGCATGGTTGCACTAAAAAGCCACGTAAGTTTATCTTCTGGGGTATCAGCTAGTATGGTTGTAATATCTTCATAGAATCCCATATTAAGCATCTCATCAGCCTCATCAAGAACACAATAACTTAGTTTTGTGATATCTACCATACGTCTGCGCATCATATCTTGCATACGTCCTGGCGTAGCAACTACAATTTGTGCTCCTTTAGAAATTTCACGAGCTTGCTCTTGAATATTTGCACCCCCATATACTGCTACTACACGTAATCCTTTTACATGTTTTGCATATAACTTCATCTCGTTAGTGATTTGTAAACAAAGTTCGCGAGTAGGAGCAATAATAAGTCCTTGTGTAGTACGACTTGCTGGATCTATATTTTGTAATAGAGGAAATCCAAAAGCAGCTGTTTTTCCAGTTCCAGTTTGTGCAAGAGCTACCATGTCTCGATCTTCTTCGAGTAACATTGGAATTGCTTTTTGTTGAATTTCTGATGGAGTTACAAACCCCATATCGGCAATAGCCTGAAGTAAAGGCTCATTAAGGCCTAATTGATCAAATGTCATTTGATGTTCTTTTTATATGTTATTGTGCAGTTAAGAAGCGCAACGACGTATAAAAACCACTTGCTTCGATCAACACAGATGTATCGATTTTTATCGATACAAACCCCACCCTAGGGTTTTGAAGGTGCAAAAGTACGGTTAATTAGTGAGATCACAATTTTATATATTGTTTTAGAAGTATAATTTGAAAAATATAAGAAGTATAGATAATGTTTTTTTGTCGTTCCTAATTAAGGAACAAATCACTATTTGTCTATTAACAACATGGGATTATTAATCTATGATTTGTAACTCTTGATCATCTATATAATTTTATGATAATGGAAAATCTAAACGCTATCGTTTTCTGATTTAGGGTAAATTTATTTTCGTCCCTTATAGTATATTTATATCCCTAGATAGATAACTAAAAATATTAAAACACCGTTATTCATACATTTTTCAATAAAATACAGCACATTTTATTGGGACAAACTAAATTAAATAATTATTAATTTTTCTTTTGTGATGAGTTATAATCAAGCTTTAAAATTTATGTAGTCAGACATTATGTTTAATAACAAAAATAAATTTATAAATATCGATTAAAAAACACATCATTCATGAAACTAAAATTTATCATTATTTTCTTCTTATTTATTTCCACTTCAATTTTTTCTCAAGATTGGGAAATAGGATCTATACTAGCATATGAACGTACAACATTTAATTTTCCTGATGATAATACCATTATTATAGGAGGTCCAGGGGGAAGAGCTTCTGATGATCTTGGTAGAGAAAGTAATTTTAGTTTTGGAGCTTATGCTGTAAAATACCCTACGGAATTAGCTTTTTATGGAGCAGAATTATTTTATGGAAGACATACAGCAGCCAGAGCTCCAGGAATTGCTGTAGATGGTATAAGCTTTATTCCACATTTTGGCTTAGATTTCTTTGATATAGGTATATTTTTAGGAGGCGGTATTGGTGTAGGTTATATATTGAATGTAGATGGAATAGATGAAACTGCAGATGATGGTTTTGGTAATTCACCAGACACACAACGTATAGACATCCCTATAAGAGCTTCGATAAGTTATAGAATTAAAAATGTTTTAACCATAGAAGCTGGTGTACGTAGTTCACTTACCTCTTTTGAGAAACAAGAAGAATTAAAACGAAATAGTTTTTTTGCAGGTGTTAGAGTTCCTTTAAATCAATTCTTTTCAAAATAATGTACAAATTTGGCTACTGCTTTTCCTCGGTGTCCTATTTTGCCTTTTAAAGACAAGGCCATTTGAGCAAAAGTAGCTTCATAACCATTAGGTTGAAAGATAGGGTCATATCCAAAGCCTCCATTTCCTTGACGTTCTTTTGTGATCTGTCCTTCACAAATACCTTCAAATGTTTGTATAGAGTCTGCTTTCGCGAAAGCGATCACTGTTTTAAATTGAGCACTTCTATTTGTTTGAGTAGCTAGATGAATCAACAGCTTATTCATGTTATCTAAAGCATTTTTTTGAGGCCCTGCATAACGTGCAGAATACACACCAGGCTCCCCATCTAGAGCAGCAACTTCTAGGCCTGTATCATCAGCAAAACAATCATATCCATATGTTTTTTTTACATACGAAGCTTTTAAAATGGCATTTCCTTCTATAGTAGGAGCATCTTCTATAATGTCTTCTGTACAGCCTATATCTTCTAAGCTTTTTAATTGTATATAAGATGGAAGTAATTCTTGTACTTCTTTTAGTTTATTTTGATTATTTGTAGCAAAAACAAGTGTCATTAATACGGTATTATAGTATAATAAAACTCTAAGATACATCAGAAAGTCAAATGGATTTATAAGGCTAGTGTAAAAACCTTGTATATATTTACAATATTATGAAAATCAATTTGTTTCTGAGAATGATTAGAAGTATACTCTTTTTTATTGGCGCCGCCAAAGGGTTTAATCTCTTTGAGTTTAATTCCCCGATGCTTGCATCGTATGAAATGGGAAATTTGAAAGCCTTAGGTTTTCAATGAAGAAATTAGAATTCGGACAAATACCTCGTATGCTTGCATCGAGGAACTTTATTTTATGAGTTACCGTAAAAATACCTGATTTTAAAAACAGCAAACAATCCTTTTAAATACAGAAAGTGATTAAAGTAAGTTTGGAATAGTATTAACCAATCAACCCCCTTTATGGCAACTACCACTAAAACCACAGCAACAAATACAACAGCACAGACTGTAAGTACTTCATATAAATATGGAATTTCTCCTGAAGCAAAAGAAAAAATGAGCTATGAAATTAATCAGATGCTCTCTTTTGCTACCTATAATGGAATTATAATAGATACAGATGTGATCTCATTAATAGAAAATTGTTCTGTAGATAATTTAGTAAATGCACATAATATGTTGTGCAAAAATATTGCTCCAGCAACACCAAAGTCGATTGCGTATACTAAAAAATTACGCGAGGATACTTCAAAAAAATCACTCTTCAGTAAATTGCCTTTAGTACGTAATTTAATTATACTAGCACTTGTATTCTTAGCAGCGTTTGTAATTACTGGATCTTCTGAACAAGTAAATAATGCATCTCTTGATAAAGGGGTAATGAATAATGATGGAATTAATTTATTACTTAACCTTTCATATTTGGCGTCTATATCTGGTCTTGGAGTATTATTTTATTTACTTAAAAATGTGAGTGCATCTGTAAAAAATGGCACCTTAGTTCCAGAAGATTCTATTTATTATGTAGCGCTTGTCGTATTAGGGGTTATAGCTGGACTTATTATATCTGAGATTCTTAACTTTTATACGAAAGATCCAGAAAGTATCAATCTTTTCAACAAAAGTGTGCTAGCTCTTATTGGGGGCTTCTCTTCAGATGCTATATTTACAGTATTACAAGGGTTAATAGATCGCCTTAAAGCCATATTTGCACCTTCTAATTCGTAACCTATGATTACAAAACAACAATTTCAAACTGTAGTACCCGATGTAAATTGGAAGTATATAGCGCCTTATTTGGATATCTATATAAAAGTCTTAGAAAAATACGAGATCAATACACCATTACGTAAAGCTCATTTTCTTGCACAAATATCCCATGAAAGTGGGAGCTTTAAATTTGTAAAAGAAAATTTAAATTATTCTGCAAAAGCATTGTTTGCGGTATTTAGAAAATATTTTCCAACACTAGCGGCTGCAGAACTATGTGCTAGACAGCCTGAAAAAATAGCCAATAAAGTATATGCCAATCGTATGGGAAATGGTAATGAATCTAGTGGAGAAGGGTGGAGATATAGAGGAAGAGGTTTAATTCAATTAACAGGGAAAGATAATTACACTTCTTTTTCGGCAGATACAGGACAAGATTTTGTAACAAATCCAGATTTAGTAGCGCAACCTAAATGGGCGTTGTCTTCTGCCTGTTGGTTTTGGAAAAAAAGAAATATCAATACGTTTGCAGATGCAGATGATATCCATATGGTTACTAAGAGAATTAATGGAGGTTTTAATGGCTTAGAACATAGACAACACTTTCTAGATGAATACAAAAAATTATATAATATCTAATGTCAATAATAGTATGAAATGAAAGTAAATAAATTTAGTTAGTATCATTAGTATATGAAATGATTAAATTTTTTTGTGAATCTTTAGAATGTGTAGATATTTTAAGTTTCTTCATTTTTAATAAACTATAAAATTTTAAACAGATGAAAACAATTAAAAATATAATGATGACCTGCTTGATACTTTTAGTCATTGTATCCTGCGCGTCTATACCAGCATCTACTTCTACATTAACTAAAGAAGTGATCAATGAGGCTAATGAGATGCATCAATTAAATATCTCTTTGGTAAATCAATTATATTCAGAGCGTGAGCAACGTATCAATAATTTTATTACCTATCAATATACCCCAGCTTTGCTAGAGAATTATGAGAAGTTACTGCCAGACTCTCTTGATTATGAAAAAGAACTTCCTAATATTCTACAAAGTATTATTCCTGTGATTAATAAGAAAAGAGATTCGCTTCAAGGAATCTTAGGAGCAGAACAAAAAAATATTATAGATCAACTGAATGCAAGTTATACATCATATACTACATCTTCTGCGGCTTTGCAGGGATTGATAGACTCTGCTGTAAAGCTTAAAACTTCAGAAAGTAATGCTTTAACAGCACTAGAACAACTCACAGGTATTTCTTCAGGAACTGTCAGTACTGTAGAGTCAAAATTAGAAAAACTCTTAACAGAATCTGGGACGACCATAGATCAATTACTTCAAATAGCAAACAGTTTAAAACAATAAAATTATGAGTATAGATTGGGATGCACTTGCAAATAAGGCGGCACAGCAAACAGATACACAATTTAATGAAGAACTTGCAAAACTTACGAGTTTAAATACTACTGAGATCAATACATTTATTGCAGATAGTAAAATCAGTAATGCAAATGCTGTAAAAGTGCTAAAAGAAATAAATAATGCAACAAACTCTAATAATCAAAAAGCAACTGCGATAGCAAGTATAGATAACGGAGTAGAATTTTTAGTAAGTCTTGTGTCAAAGGTAGTTTAGTGTGCTTTCTTACGCTTTTGCGAAAGCAAAAAATATTACACTAATTTAAAAATAACAATTGCATATGCATAAAAGCGTATATAGCGTAATGCTCCAAAAAGCAGGTAATTTGTAAATCGATATTTAATCATTCCAGCTGCGATGCTTGTCATGGCAAATGGAATAGGGAGTAATGCACCTACAGCAATGATAAGCCCTCCCCATTTACGAGTATTTTTAATATGCTTTTTCATTTTTACTTCTAAATACTCATGAACAGCAGGTATTTTAGTAATTCCTTTTCCCATAAAATAAGAAAAGATACCTCCTAAATAAGACATTGTTGCTAGTAGTGTAAGACTAATGATAGGTGTCTCTGTTTTTCCACTCCAGGCGATAAATAATTCTGGTGGGATAATCCCAAGTATAGACTCTGATAAGAGAAATGTGCCTATAATAGTAAAGTCCGAGTAATTATTTATAACGTATGTAAGAGCAGTATTGACATCAATTACAAAATAATTGATAAGTAGTAAAATACCTACAACAATAGCAATGGCAGGTATAGCCTTTTTTAAGGCATCTTTTATAAAGCTATAAAAACCTGTATAACTATAATACTGATGCAATAATTGCAGACGACTTTTCTTTCGAGCTTTAGTAGAATTCATAATACGCTTAGGGGCTTTTTTCAAAATGCAAAAATACTATATAATAGACGTATTTAATATTAATAATTTACTAAAATGCGATAGTTTTTTTATTGGACGCGTTTAGTATCTATATGTTACAGAAAAAAGCATCTATATTTTATAAGCGATTTTTTTACTATTATTTACTAAATAATAGTAATTACTACCCTTGAAATAGGTAATTCGGCTACATAGTAAAATCAGTAGTCATTTTAACATTGGTAGAAATCGCGTGATAATAAGCATTATTTACTTATTACTTGTGTAATTTCTACCAATGTCGAGATGACTTATAATTGTGATTGTAGTATTCTTTTTTCTAAAACTTACTATCTAAATCAACTATTTTATGTTGTATAGCGTAAACTACAAGACCTGCAATATTCTTAGATTCTGTTTTAAGTAATAAATTGTTGCGATGTCCCTCTACCGTACGCGGACTTATAAATAATGCTTCAGCAATTTCGTTAGTCGTGTGTTGTTTACAGATAAGATCAAGTACTTCTTTTTCTCTTTTTGTAAAGTAGGTAGTGTCAAAATTGGATTTTAATTTCTTTTCAGATGGGTTTAATAAGCCTTCTTGAATAAACTTGAGAACTTGAGAGTCGTAATAAAACCCTTTTTCATAGACCTCTTTGATCGTAGTAACCATAAGTTTTGGAGTACTGTTTTTAGCAAGATAAGCCACAGCACCTATAGAAATCATGTTAACGATAAATGGTTTACTAAAATAACTAGTTAAAGCAACAATTTTTATATCTGGAAACTCTTTGTGTATTAATTTTGTGGCTTCTACACCATTAAGTTCTGGCATTTTAAGGTCTGTAAGAATCACATCTGGTTGTGTCTCACTAGCTCGTAATTGCTCCATTAAGTCTTGTCCGTCTGTTGCATCAAAAAGAATATCAAAATCTTTTTCTCTGCCTAATATGGCGCGTAATCCTTGTCTGAAAAGTAATTCATCATCTGCAAGGGCTATTTTTATTTGATTACTCATTGTTCTTTGATTGTATAGTAAATATGCTTCCTTTATCTATTTCACTTTCTACATGTAAGTCACATTCTAAAATAGACGTTCTACTTTTGATATTCTGTAACCCAATGCCAGATTTTTTCTTGATTGTAGAGACATCAAAACCGTTTCCGTTGTCTTTACATATTAATATAAAACGATTTTCTGCCTCTTTTTCTAATGCTATTTGCATACGGCTGGCATCTCCATGTCGTGTTGCATTATTAATTAATTCTTGGACGATTCTAAATACATGAAGTTCGTTGGTTTTACTTAAAAAATCTAGATCGTCTATGCTATGCTTAATTTGCAATTGTTTGCTTTTTGTAAAATCATCAAAGAGCTCTTCTAAGGCTACTTTAAGTCCAAATTTATCTAGGATAGGCGGTAAGAGATCATGGGCTATTTTGCGAGAGCTTTCAAGCGTGGTGGTGGTAATTCCTAAGATGTGTTCTAAGGATGATTTTTGTTCTTTATTCAGATCGTCATTATCCAGTAATAAGTTAGTCGTAAGACTCACGACATTAAGCCGTGCACTGATGGCATCATGTAAGTCTTGGGCAATACGTTTACGTTCTTCTTCTTGGGTAGAGATAGTCGCTTGTAAGATTATTTTTTGATGTTGTAATTTTAGGGCTGCTTTTTCCAGTTCTTTTTGAATGATCTTGCGTCTTGAATAATGGAAAAACAAGAGTAGTCCCGTAGTCAATAAGACCAGAAATATAATTCCATAAGCAAGTGCTGCTATGACTGAGCTTTGATCTTGTATGATGAAAAACTGTTTTTCCATTCTAAAAGTGTTAGTGTTAGAAATACTAAGTATAAAATTTTATGAATAAACCAGATATTTCTTGCAAGTGATTTATCAATCTCGGGATCAATAATATAATTACCTAAAATAAATATTAATGTTGTGGCAGTTAAATAAATTAAAATAGCTGCATTAAAATAGAGATACAATCCTTTTGTTGTTAATGAATTGTATAAATGAATAATGGAGAATAAAATTAATGGAAAAGATGTTAAAAGTATTTCTAATAAATTAAATTTAAATAATTTATAAACATCAAAGGCATATTGAACGCCTAAAATGAAGAATACAGCTGTAAATAAAATTTGAATGAGTTTACGTTGCTTATTAGTCTTAAATAAAATAATATAGAATATAGAAATTAATATAAACTGAAAAATAAAATAAAAATGAGACAAGTAAAGATTACGGATTTTATACTCGTTCATACTATTAGTGATAGTTAATAAGGATACACTAATTATTATATATATATATATAGTATTAAAAGCCACAAGGTTTTTAAAATGCTTATGGCTTTTTGTAAATAGAACAAAATTTATGAGTAATAACAGGATGCCTAAATATTTGACTATATCATCTATTGATTCTGTCATTTAAATTTTATTATTTCTAAATTAATGATTCAGTGGACTATTAGTGTCACAATTGTTAGGGCAAGGTGCTGTAAAATCATACACACCACTTCCGTTTAATGAAGTGCCATTTGAATAAGCAGCAGCTCCACCATTTCCGTAACCTTCACCTTCTACGATATCTTGATAAATAATGTTTCCATTTTTATCTTTTTTGTGGGTGTTTATAGTTCCTACAAGGAGTAATTTTTCACCTTTTCCTGGATTTTTTACTTCATCAGGCTTGATAGCGAGATAAGAACGAATCATTTCATTTTGATTATCAGAATAACTTCCAGAGATATTTCCTTTTGCATCTATAGAGATGATACCCATTTCAGATAATGTACCTAAAAGATCTTGTACAGGAATTAAAAATGCTTTACAATGATTTGAGTTTTCATTTTGCCATTTTGCAGTCCATATTTTTGCGTCTTCAATTTTAATAATGTTACTCATAAGTTTAGAGGTTTATTTTGGTTAATAAGTTCCTAATTTCGATAAAATTACTTGATAAAAAAACATTTTTAAGAAAAACAGGTAGTTTTACGGGGTTTCCTTTTTAAACATGATGTAAACCAGCACTTCTTAATGCATAATCATGGTAATGTACTTAAATAGAGCAATTTATATCTTGTTTCTTTTCCGTAAAACTATGTGTATAGAGTTGGGGTGTTTATTTTAAATTTGTAGTATCGTATATCTGTAAAATTTACGATGATTACATATCAATAATCATCTATGATGATACGGTTCGCCTTTTAAGGAGAAGATAGGTAACGGAAAGTTTTTATAAAAAATGTATAGAAAAATTACATTTTTATAAAAACAACCACCCTAGACATAGAGAGACTATACGTTTTATTACTGTTAATTATCTATGATGATACGGTTCGCCTTTTAAGGAGAAGATAGGTAACGGAAAGTTTTTATAAAAAATGTATAGAAAAATTACATTTTTATAAAAACAACCACCCTAGACATAGAGAGACTATACGTTTTATTACTGTTAATTATCTATGATGATACGGTTCGCCTTTTAGTATGGTAAAACCTCTATATAACTGCTCCGTGATAAATAGGCGTACCATTTGATGACTAAAAGTCATCTGTGATAATGCAATTTTGCCTTGAGAAGCTTTATATACACTATCAGAAAAACCATAAGGACCTCCTATGACAAGCACTAATGTTTTATAACCTCCATTCATTTTTTTTTGTAAAAACTGAGAGAAGCCTACACTATTCATTTCTTTTCCATTTTCATCCAAAAGAATTAAGTGATCTTGAGGGCTTATTTTTGATAAAATAAGTTGACCCTCCTTTTCTTTTTGTTGTGCCTCGCTGAGATTTTTTACATTCTTAATGTCTGGAATGATCTCAATAGCAAATTTAATATAATGATTAAGGCGTTTACTATACGCTTCAATAAGAGCAAGTAAACGTTTGTCATCAGTTTTTCCTATGCAAAGCAGTTTGATGTTCATAGGGTAAAAATACAAATTGTAACTAATTTTTATATTAGGGATTAAGAGTTCGATAATCAACACTGATTTCTAATTTCAATTTCATTATTCGTTATTCGAGAGGCTTTCCTTATTTTTACATAAACTAGCATATATGATTACGCAAACGCAATTTGATAAAGAAATACAAGGAATTATAGAAAATGCCATTCGTGAAGATGTAGGAGATGGTGATCATAGTTCGTTAGCCTGTATCCCGGCTACGACTATGGGGAAAGCAAAGTTATTGGTGAAGGATGAAGGTATTCTTGCTGGGGTAGCTTTCGCGAAAGCGGTATTTGCTTATGTAGATCCATTACTCCAAATAGAAGAACGTATTCCAGATGGGAGTCGCGTACAATATGGTGATATAGCATTTTATGTATCTGGCCCTTCACAATCTATTCTTAAAGCAGAACGATTGGTACTCAATGCCATGCAACGTATGAGTGCTATTGCTACAAAAACGACCTTCTTTGTTAATTTATTAGATGGCACGAAAACAAAAATATTAGATACACGTAAAACAACACCAGGTATACGAGCACTTGAAAAATGGGCTGTAAAAATCGGAGGAGGAGAAAATCATCGTTTTGCATTATATGATATGATTATGCTTAAAGACAATCACATTGACTTTGCAGGAGGAATCACACAAGCTATTCAAAAAACAGTAAGCTATCTTAAAGAAATCAAGCGTGATTTAAAGATTATTGTAGAGGCGCGTAATCTAGATGAGATTGATGAAATTCTTAAGAGTCATCAGGATGTATATCGTATTCTTATAGATAATTTTAATTATGAAGATACAAAAGAGGCTGTAAAACGTATAGGTGATTTATGCTTGACAGAGTCTTCTGGTGGTATTAATGAAAAAACTATTAGAGAGTATGCTCTTTGTGGAGTAGATTATATTTCAAGCGGAGCTCTTACACACTCAGTATATAATCTAGATTTAAGCTTGAAAGCAGTATAATGGCATCATCACTAGAAGATAAGCTAGAACGTTTTGCAGGTTTTAGGTTTTGTGTGCATTATCTTAAAAAGATTGCACTTCCAGGTTTTGGAGGCATGACCTTATACCATCTTATTAAAACATATTTAACAGGTATTGTACGTGGTACGTTATCTTCTAGAGCAGGTGCTATAGCCTATAGTTTTTTTATGGCGATATTTCCTGCATTACTTTTTTTGCTAAACTTAATTCCTATTATTCCTATCCCAGATTTTCAAAATAAGTTTATGGGATTTATCTATGAACTTATTCCCGAACAATCCTTGGTCTTTTTTAAACCTGTGATAGAAGATATTTCAAAGAATCCCAGAAAAGGACTTCTTTCTTTTGTTGCAGTATTAGGATTACTGCTTATGGCTAATGGTGTAAATGCCATTTTTAGTGGTTTTGAAGGGTCTTTTAATGTAACAATTAATAGAAATTTTTTAAAACAGTACTTTGCTGCACTGACGGTTGCTATCGTTTTGGCATTGTTGTTGGTTACTACTATATCAGTATTAATATATTTTGAATATTTATTGTATATTTTGAGAGAACGAGATATGATGAGTGGTAGTACTGATGTTGCTTTAGTCTCTATAGGAAGTTATGTGTTTTTTGTTATTATGATATACATATCTATAGCAACACTTTATTATTTCGGAACTAAAGAAGGGAAGAGTATTCGTTTCTTCTCTCCAGGAGCATTAATGACTACCATATTATTTATGCTTACGACATATCTTTTTGGAATTTATATAGATAATTTTTCAAATTATAATGAGTTGTATGGCTCTATAGGAGCTCTTTTAATTATGATGTTATATATTTGGCTTAACTCTAATTTATTATTACTAGGATTTGAGTTAAATGCCGCATTACAAAAATTACGAATGAACCAAAACCCTAATACAAACAAACAATGAGAAATTTTATGTTAGCCGTAATGGCTGTTTTTAGTATTGCTTTTGCAAATGCACAAACAAAAGTGGGAGATGCAACGCTTCCTAATCAAATGACAATCGAAGGAACAGAGTTAGTTCTTAATGGAGCAGGAATGAGAGAAAAAGTTGTTTTTGATCTGTATGCAGGAGGTTTATACCTTCAATCTAAAAGTAGTGATGCTTCTAGTATTATAAATGCAGACGAGACAATGGTAATCAAATTAGATATCGTATCTGGATTAGTATCTAGTAAAAAAATGACAAATGCTGTAGATGATGGTTTTGAAGCATCTACAGATGATAATATCGGACCTTTAGCCGATCGAATAGAAAAGTTTAAAGGCTTTTTTAGTGACAAAATTGTAAAGACAAATGTATTTGATATTGCCTATATCAAAGGGCAAGGATCTGTCGTTTACAAAAATGGAACTAAAATTGGTGTGATAGAAGGAATGGACTTCAAGAAAGCTCTTTTTGGAATCTGGCTTGGAGAAAATCCAGCTGATGATGACCTTAAAGATGGCATGTTAGGAAATTAGTAAAAACGATACTAATTAAGATATAGATACGGCGGGCATTTGCCCGCTGTATTAATTTAGTATTATAGTTATGGTAATAAGAAAATATTTTATTGCACTTAGTTGCATTCTTTTTTTTATGTTTCAAGGGTATGCACAATCTCAAGATGTTTTTGGTACTTGGACTACGGTAGATGATCAAACAGGAGAACATAAAGCAACTGTAGAAATATATGAACGTGATGGTAAAGTGTACGGAAAAGTAGTGCAGATCACAAGAGAGTCTAGCCGTAATAATATATGTGATCTCTGTGAAGGTGAGGATAAAAATGTGCCAGTAATTGGTATGGAGTTTATAAAAAACTTATCCTTCAAAAATGAAAAATATCAAGGAGGTACCATAACAGATCCAGGGAATGGAAAAGTATATAGATCTAAAATTTGGCTTGATCCAGATAACCCTAACAGACTTAATCTTAGAGGATATATTCTTTTCTTTTATAGAACACAACAATGGATACGAGTTGAATAAGTACTAGTAAAATAATCACTTGATTATAAAACCCCGTAGAAATACGGGGTTTTTTCTTGATCCTAATTTTTAGTTTTGGAAGGATATCAAATTGCTAATAAGGCGGTTAGATGTTTTTAAAATATTAACTAATACTAAAATTCAATAATTATGGTGAACCCAATGATTGGGCAAACGATACTGTTTGCCGGAAATTTTCCACCTAGGGGTTGGGCATTTTGTGAAGGGCAAACGTTACCAATTGCTCAGAACACGGCTTTGTTTTCTATACTAGGAACAACTTATGGAGGTGACGGAAGGACAACTTTTATGCTTCCAGATTTACGAGGCCGAGTACCAGTAAATACAGGCGGTACTAGTGGTCAAGGCCCAGGATTAAGTAGATACACCCTTGGAGAAAGAGGAGGTGCAGAAGTACATACACTTACTTTAGGACAAATGCCTCAGCATGATCACATAATTAGAGATCAGGTTGCAGAAGAAGGAAATGAAGAATCTCCAGTAGGAAATTACCTTGCTGGCGACCCTAATGGAGCAACACTATACAAAGGAACGCCAGATACAAATGAATTTCTAGCAAGTTTTAACTCTCAGAATAATGGTGGTGGCCAAAGCTTTAATAAACTAAGACCATTCCTTGGAATTAATTATATCATTGCTTTAGTTGGAACATATCCATCTAGAAATTAATACGTGATAAGTAATACATATTTGTCAAAACAATTATTCAAAAACATTAATTAACTTTTTTAAAATATTATAATATGGATCCATTTTTAGCAGAAATCACATTATTTGCAGGAAATTTTGCCCCAAGAGGATGGGCATTTTGTAATGGTCAATTATTACCAATCAATCAATACTCAGCATTATTTTCACTTTTAGGAACAACTTATGGAGGAGATGGAAGAACAACATTTGCTTTACCAGATTTAAGAGGTAGAGTAGCTGTTCAACAAGGTAATGGACCTGGGTTAAGTAGCTATAATTTAGGAGAAAGAGGAGGAAAAGAACTAGAACAACTTACAATAGCAAACTTGCCATCTCATAATCATGGAGTTAAAATACCAGTTGCAGAAGAAGGGAATGAAGAATCTCCGGTAGGTAATTACATTGCTGGTGACCCTAATGGAGCGACTTCATACAAAGGAACACCAGATTCAGGTGAATTTCTTGCATCTTCAAACTCTTTAAACGCAGGAGGGAGTCAAGCATTTGATATCAGACAACCATTCTTAGGTATGAATTATATTATTGCTTTACAAGGAGTATTTCCAAGTAGAAATTAAGAATATACTAATTCAATGTAGAGAATTGAATATTTTAACCCGAATTATGCATTAGAACTTCGTAATGAAGGTTGAATGTGCCATAAAATATAGCATTTTATGAGTTTTAGCATAGCACCGTAAAGCCTGTCTTTACGAAGGTGGAGAGTTAAACTCAAAAATGTAGTGCAACGATATATTTTGCAGTACATTCAAACTGTAATAGATTTTCTAATGCATAATTCGGGTTTAAGGGGAAGCAACCTTCGGGGAGCTTCTCTTTTTTATGTTCTGATTTATAATATCATAAATAATATGTGTTTATGTTTATAAATCTACATAAACAACTGTTACATGATCTCACATACTTTGTATTTTCGTTTTATCATTTATAAGAGTACACACACTACTTTTGTAATCCAAAACGAACTTTAATAGATTCATGTCTTATTACATAGATGTCATACTTCCTATCCCTGTAGAAAAAACATTCACCTATCGTGTTACTGGAACAGAAGCTGCTTTTTTAAAACCAGGTATGCGAGTAGCTGTTCCATTTGGGAAATCAAAAGTATATGCAGCTCTTGTTAAACAAGTGCATCAAGAAGCACCAACAATCTACGAAGCTAAGGAGATAGAACATATCTTAGATGAACATCCTATTGTAACTCAAAAACAATTTGAATTATGGACTTGGATGGCAACATATTATATGTGTACGGAAGGTGAAGTAATGAGAGCATCATTACCTAGTGCTTTTTTATTAGAAAGTGAGACAATAATTAGCTTGCATAAAGATGTTGTCTTAAATGACACAGATTTACCAGACGATGAGTTTTTAATTTACGAGGCATTACAACATCAATCTGTGATTAAGGTTCAAGAGGTCATGGACATTTTAGGGAGACGTAAAGTCTTACCTACTATTAAAAAACTATTAGATAAAGGAGCTATATCTGTACAAGAAGAAATTTATGAGCAATACAAACCAAAAATTGTTTCTTTTGTTCAATTGCACCCTGATTATAAAGATGAAACTACTTTTAGCGCACTATTAGAAAAATTATCAAAAGCACCAAAACAACGCACATTAGTACTCACTTTTTTTTCGCTTAAAGCGAAAACTAATAAACCGATCTCAACAATAATACTTCAAAAAGCTGCAAATGCTACTTCTACGCAACTTAAATCTCTTGTGTCTAAGGGAGTCTTTGAAATATATCAAAAACGAAAAGATAGGATTGATTTTGAAGGAGACATACAAACAATTAAACAATTAAATAGATATCAGGAAACTGCTCTTTCTGAGATAAAAAAAAGTTTTGAGACTCAGAATGTATGTTTACTTCATGGAGTAACGGCTTCTGGCAAAACAGAGATTTATGTTTCTTTAATACATAAACTTCTCAGTACAGGAAAACAGATTTTATATTTATTACCAGAAATAGCATTAACTACTCAATTAATCTCACGATTACAAACTTATTTTGGAGAAAAAATAACTGTTTTTCACTCTAAATATTCTGTGCATGAGCGAGTTGAGGCATGGAATAATGTACTCCATAAAGCTTCGAAGGCACAAATCATTATAGGAGCTCGTAGCGCTATGTTATTGCCATTTAGAGATTTAGGATATGTGATTATAGACGAAGAGCATGAGAATAGTTTTAAACAATATGATCCAGCACCTAGGTATCATGCACGAGATACAGCAATTGTATTAGGGTATATGTTTCAAGCAAAAGTGTTGCTAGGCTCTGCGACTCCAAGTATAGAAAGTGTTTATAATGCTAGGCAAGGTAAATATGGACATGTGTCATTAATGCATAGACATGGAGATATATTAATGCCAGAAATTAATCTTGTAGATATTAAAGAAAAGCAACGTAAACGAGAAATGACTGGACACTTTAGTGATACACTATTACGTGCTATTACCGATGCGTTAGAACTAGGAGAACAAGTAATATTATTTCAAAATAGAAGAGGATTTTCCCCCGTTTTAGAATGTAAAACGTGTGGGCATGCACCACAATGCCCTAATTGTGATGTTAGCCTTACCTATCATAAGTACCGCAATCAGTTGAGATGTCATTATTGTGGGCATTATATAGCGATGCAATTAAAATGTATGGCGTGTGGTAGTGCTGAGCTTACTACCAAAGGATTTGGAACGGAGCAGATAGAAGTCGAGCTCAAAGAATTATATCCAAATCATAAAATCGCTCGTATGGATTCTGATACGACGAGAGGGAAGTATGGATTTGAAAAGATTATTACTGCTTTTGAACAAGAAGAAATTGATATTCTTGTAGGGACTCAGATGCTTACTAAAGGATTGGATTTTAGAAATGTAACATTAGTAGGGATTCTTAATGCAGATAGTATGCTTAATTTTCCAGACTTTAGAGCACATGAGCGTAGTTATCAATTAATTGCCCAAGTTTCGGGTAGAGCAGGTCGTACTGAAAAACAAGGAAAAGTATTAGTACAAACATATAATCCTTATCATCAAATATTACAACAGGTATCTGTTAATAAATTTGATGCTATGTATGAAGAGCAATTGCAAGAACGTCGAGATTTTAAATACCCACCTTTTTATAGATTGATTCGTATTACATTAAGACATCGAGATTATCAGAAAATAGAAGAATCTAGTATCTGGCTTGCAAAAGCATTGAGACAAACACTTGGAGCAGATGCTATTTTAGGGCCAGAAACACCTCCCATTGCTCGTATTCGTAATCAATATCGTCGTAATGTATTAATTAAAATAAATCGAAAACAAAATTTAAAGCAAATAAAAAAATTAATTACCCGTGTAAGAACCAGTTTTATGGCAGTACCTCAATATCGAGGTGTACGTCTTATTGTAGATGTAGACTGTTATTAATAGATTTTTTTTATACGCTTTCGCAAAAGCGTATAAAAAAATCACTAGTTAACTAGTGATTTTTAGTGTTATACAATTATAATTAATTTAAGCAGATAATGCTTCTATTAGTTCTGTTTTCTTATGCCTGCTTAATGGAATTTTCTCACCATCTATTTCTATATTCCTACTATTATACTTATCTACCTTGTCTATATTAATAATATATGACTTATGGATACGCATAAAGCGTTCTGGTGGTAATTGAGCAACAAAAGATTTCATAGTTGCTAGTACAACTATGGGATCGTGTACAGTAACAAGTTTCACATAATCGCCAAGAGCTGTAATGTATTTTAACTCATTAAGCATTACTTTCTTTTTCTTAAGATTACTTTTTACAAAAATATAATCATCATCATCTACAGCACCTTCCGTTTTAAGTTTATATAAACTTATTGCTTTATATACAGCATTTGTAAACCTATCTTTTGTAATAGGCTTGCGTAAGTAATCAATAGCATTATAATTAAATGCTTTATATGCATACTTAGTTTTACCAGTAACAAAAATGATTTGAGGCTTGTGAATTAGATCGTCTAATAAATCAAAACCAGATAAAATAGGCATCTCAATATCAAGGAAGATTAAATCTACCTTTGTTTCAAGTAAACCATTTTTGGTTTCTATAGCATTATTATATTCGGCTACAAGTCGTAAATTAGGATGATCGCTTATCATTTTTACAATCGCAAGACGTTGTAAGCTCGAATCATCAACAACAGCGCAATCTAGAATTACTCCTTCCACAATATTAATTTTATATAGGTTAAGTGATACAATAATACTTAAAAAAAAAGGAAACACCAATAAAAAAGTGAATTTCGTCGGATATTTGTGTTTTTTGTCGATTTTAAAGTTATAACTACATAAACGTTTTCGTATTTGTAACACCCTTTAAAACAGCGATTTAAAAGAGTTTTGCAACAAAAAATGAGTAATGGATGACAATACGTTATAAGGTAATATAAATTTAATTATCTTATAAGATGATATTTGAGATATATGATTGTCACATTATCAGGCCAAATGAATGTATTCATTTAATTATAGATTGTATGAAATTTAATCAAATTTGAAGGGCAAAAAATTATCAAAAAGTATTGTTAGATCAATAACAATGCTTATTTTTGCACTCATTTTTAAATTAAACTCATTCTATATGAATCATTATGAAACTGTTTTCATCTTGAATCCCGTTTTATCTGATGAACAGATAAAGGAAACAGTTAAGAAGTACGAAGATTTTCTTAAGAGCAAGGGTGCTAAGATGATTAACAAAGAGGATTGGGGGCTTAAGAAGCTTGCTTATCCTATTCAACACAAGAAAAGTGGTTTTTATCACTTATTTGAATTTACAGTACCTGGAGAGGCAATCTCTGAGTATGAGCTTACGTTCCGCCGTGATGAACGCATTATGCGTTACCTTACTGTGAAATTAGACAAGCACGCAATTGCTTGGGCTGAAAAAAGAGTAGCTAGAAACAAAAAACAAGCGTAATTATGGC
>CAYYSK010000036.1:0-19453 GCA_964474345.1 uncultured Flavobacteriaceae bacterium | reverse complement strand
TTATGTGTTTTATTAATTATTGCATTATTGATCGTAGATATGCTTTCGCGAAAAATACTACGTAAAGTATCTAGTGGTATCGCCGTAGCTTCTAAAACACGCTTGGATGATTTACTTATTGAAAATAGAGTTCCTAGGCGTGTTGGACACTTAATACCATTTATCATTGCCTACTGGACAGCTCCGCACATCTTTCAGGACTTTCCTCAAATACAAAAAACAGCTGTTATCATTTTAAAGTTATTAGCTATTGTATTGGTATTGCGTATAGCTCGGGCATTTTTAAACTCTTTAAAAAGCTATTTTAAAACAAAGCCAAGGTTACGAGACAAACCTATTGATAGTTATATACAAGTATTTATGATTTTTGCTTGGTTTGTAGGAGTTTTTTTGGCACTTGCTGTAATAACAAAAATCAATATATTAACGTTTTTAGCAGGTTTAGGAACTCTTTCTGCTGTAATTATCTTAGTTTTTAGAGATACAATTTTGGGGGTTGTAGCCAGTATTCAAGTAGCTACAAATGATATTGTACGTATAGGTGATTGGATTACCTTTGATAAATATGGAGCAGATGGAGATGTTATCGAGATCAATCTTGCGACCGTGAAAGTTCAAAACTTTGATAAAACCATTACTACGATTCCTACATATGCACTTATCTCAGATAGCTTTAAAAACTGGCGAGGAATGAATGATTCTGATGGGAGACGTATAAAACGAGCATTATATATCAAACAGGAAAGTATAAAATTCTTAACAGTTGAAGATATAGAAAGGCTAAAAAAAATAACACTTATCACAGATTATCTTACGACAAGTCAGCAAAAGATACAAGTATCAAATACCTCATTGGAAGGGAATGATAACGCTCCTATTAATGGGCGTAATCTTACGAATATTGGAGTATTTCGAAAATACATGGAAACCTATGTTTCTCAACATACTGCAATTAACAAGGAAATGATGATTATGACACGTCAATTAGCACCTACTTCACATGGTATTCCTTTAGAAATATATTGTTTTAGTAGTGATAAACGATGGCAAAATTATGAGTATATCATAGCTGATATTTTTGATCACTTTCTAGCCTCTATCTCTTATTTTGATTTGACACTTTTTGAATTACCTAGTTCAGGAATGTATATTCCAGAAAATAATTAAGATCAATTACAATCAGTAGAAAGGTGGATATTATCTAATGTTTGCCAAATAGAATGATCAAATTCTTTGGGTGAAAAAGTAAAGAGTACTGTATACTTCTTTGTCACAGAGCAATAATCTGAAACTGCTTTTATATTGAGTTCTTGAATTCCTTTGGTGAAAAAGGCATCAAAAACTTTTGCTTTTCCTATAAATGATTTTTCATTATCATTTTCAGGTACAAAGACAACATTTGCCTTAGGTATATCTGTCAAGCCATTTCCTTTTCCTACAAGAGTCATTAACCCATTAAAATAAGCTTCAATATCATTTTGTATGGCTAGAGCTGTAATATTAGGATCTTCATCTAAGTACCATAAAAAAGTATAGGTCCAGAATTCTTCACTATCAGGTTTCCCCCACCCTTTTGCAAATCTTACTTCTTCAATACCTTTATAATCAATAGAAGGTGCAAAAGCAATAGGGAATTCTAGACGTTCACTTCTCCAAGGTTCTTCTATAGTAAGGAGGACTTCTTCACTTTGTGCAAGGGTTGAAGAAATTAAAAAAAAGATAGCAAAAAAAGATAGAAATAGATATTTCATAAAACTAATTAGGTAATGGTTGAGTATGCTTTCGCAAAAGCGTATTTAGAAAATAAAAAACGAAATTAGTCTTTTACGATAATAACAGTTGCTTTTACGCCTGTAGCTAAATTCCAAATATTTGAAGAAATTACTTGTTTGTTATCATCATACATAACAAATTGAGCTGTATTAGGACCTGAAGTTCCTTGATTCAAAGCTGTAATGTCAATTTTATTAAATCCTTTTTTAAGATCAATATAAAATCCTTGAAAAACTCCTGCAAGATGAATATTTGGGTGAATAATAGTATCATTTATAGAAACGCTGACTCTATCCCCATCTACAAATTCATGATCTCTATATAAGAAACGTACAAATTTAGAGCCGCTTTTAAAATCACCAAAATGTTGATCATTATAATACTCTGGTTTTAACCCTGCATCTTTAGTATGCTTAATTTTGTTATTTAATTTATTTTCTAATGCAGTGTGGTCTTTTTTAGCAAATTGATCTCCTTCCATAAAACGTACTTCACGTTTTTTATTACCTCCTTCTGGCTGTCCTAAGCGAACTTTGCTTTTTACAGATAACGTCTTTGAAGAGATACTAGAAGAAGCATTCTCTGGTGAAACTAAAATGGGTTTTTCTACTTGATTATTTTGCTTGCCTTCAATCTTAATAGATTTGCGAGGGGCGTCTACTTGCCCATATCCCACAAATGAATATACCAATATTAGTAATACTATTAATTGTTTGCTTTGGATAGATTTGGTGTCTGTAGTTTTCAAAATAAATCTTTGATAGGTAAATATAAGGAATGCGTATTAATAATGATCTATACTTAACATATGTATTAACAAGTTTTATACCAAAAAGGCTTGTAAATACTACTATTCTATTTTTTATAGTCGTAATACTAATGAAGTCTTAACAGTTAGTACTAAAATAAAAAATAGAAAGCTTACGTTATCCTAGCATCAATCAAATCGAATATTTATGAAAATCAATGCTTTTTACGTCTTAATATGTCTTGTGCTTATTACTCTATCTTGTAGTACTCGAGACGATGACGGAAACTCTTCTAACGATATAGAATGTCTTAATCTAGGGACTCAAGAATTAACATTAAATATTGAAGATGCTTTTACAACGCTGCCTTCTAAAGTATCTGTTTTTTTTAGAGTAACTGATAATGAAGGTAATGGAGTTCCTGGGTTAAATCCATCTGATTTTAGAATTTTTGAACAAGGACGTAACGATGTTTGTTTTAATGAAATTTCTAATTCTGAATCCTCAGCAGAAATTTCTCCAAATTCTCAAATTTTTATAAATAATACGATTTTAGTACTCGACTTAAGTAATAGTGTATTGAGTTCTAGTTTACAAGAACTTAAAGATGCATCTATTAGTTTTATTACAAATGTAGTACCTGCTATACCAACAGATTCTTTTCAAATGGGTATATATTGGTTTGATGGAGAAGATGAATTACACGAGTTACAATCTCCAACTTCCAGTGCAACTGTCTTAGAAAATGCTATAAACAGTATTACTCCAGAAATAAGTAATGATCCATCAACAGATTTATTTGGAACTGTGATTAAATCTACTCAAGTAGCAGAAGATTTGATTACAAATGCCGCTGCTCAAGATGTTTTTGGAGCTGCATCTATTGTAATATTCACAGACGGTACCGATCAGGCTGCTCGATTTACACAACAAGAGGCACTGACTGCTGTAAATAATGCAAGTGAAAATATTTCATTCTTTACCATTGGATTAGGAGATGAAATAGATGAAAATATATTATCACAAATTGGAATAACAGGTAGTGTTTTTGCTACAAATAGTTCTGAGTTAGAAACAGTCTTTAATCAAGTTTCTAATAATGTAGCAAATCAAGCAAATAGTTTTTATCTATTTGAATATTGTAGTCCAAAACGTGATGGTAGTGGTAATAATAACCTAGTAATACAAGCGTTATCAAACGATAGGAGTGGTGTTATCGATACTTCTTTTGACGCTACAGGCTTCAGTAGTGGGTGTGAATAACAAATGTTTGTTTGTGTATTTTGTCGATTATTTAACGTATTTTGTCTTTTGTAGTTTAAAAAAAAGTATTTTTCATAAATCTAATAGTATCCTCTGTAGATTTATAATATGTTAGTTGCCGAATCAAATTTAAAATATGAACTAGAAGATGTATACATCCTTTCTGTAGGTGTGTTCTATTTTTTTGAAGACTTCATTATTTCAGAAATTAATGAGGGAGTTCATTTTAATTGGGAAGAAGCACAGGATATCATTAAACTTGCTTTAAATCATTATGGAAGTGATTCAAAAATATCATATATATCTAACAGGATACACTCTTACTCTATTGAAGCACAAGACTGGCTAAAATTTTTTAAAAATAGACATACACTTAGAGCATTTGCTGTAGTAACCTATTCAAAAAGTGGACTTATTAATGTTATGATGGAAAAGATTTTCTTCAAATCTAAAATCAAAACATTTGAAAATCTGTATGATGCTACTGAGTGGGTAAGCAAAAATGTCCCTACCATACGAGATAAATCTATGGTTAGCTAAGTACAAGTTCTTCTTGTACTTTTTAAAAATCGTAACTGTATATATATAATCGTTCAATAAAATGCATTTTATCGAACTATCAGTGTATTTTAACTATCACTCACTTCAACTTAGATACATCAATAAAGGCATATATAGGATAGTTGTATTTTTCTTATATGAAAATGAAAGGCCTAAAGGTACTATCAAATTTTGAAGAAGTATATATACTACGATATGGTAAATTCTATTTCTATAAAAATTTTATTATCTCTGAAATTAATGAAGGCGAATATATTACTAAGGAGAATGCAAAAGAACTTATTGATTTAGCCTTAGGTCATTACGGTGATAATCTAAACCTTTCATTGATTTCTAATAGGTATAATAATCAGGAAATTAAATATGAAGATTGGGAAACGTTTTACAAAGAAGGTTTTCAATTGAAAGCTTTAGCAATTGTTACCTATGACAAAAGTGACTTAATGAATTTTATGATCGAAAAGAATAAATTTCGTGATAAAATCCGTAATTTTTATTCATTAGAAAATGCCGTGAAATGGATTAGTTCCGTAGATTAATCGTTGGAATAACTAATCTAAAAGTGGAGAATGATAGTAATCTACATTTTTTATGGCGAGTCTTTTTTTATGAATTTTAAGGCGTTTTTGGTACGATTCCCAACTTCTACTTTTATCTTGAGTCCACCCTAATTCTGCATGCCCTATAAGTCTTGGGAATGCCAAAAATTCAATAGCATTCATATCTGTTACTGTTTCTGTCCATAATGGAGATTCTATTCCTAATATTTGTGAAGCAGAAACTTCCTTAAGCAATGTTTTTGGGTTCCAAATATAAGCACTATCAATAGGAGTTACTCCTGCCCAAGTAAGTCCAATCTTGGTATCCTTTGTATACTTCATATCTAGATACGTTTTTGGAGCAGGAGATAATACAATACTAGCGCCTTGTTTAGCTCCTAATATAGCTGTCTCAGTATTTGTCCAGTGTTGTACAATTGTTTCATCAGAAATACCAGCACTTTGAATATCTTCCCATCCCATTACATTTTTCCCGTATTTCTTTACAATAGCTTGTGCTTTTGTTAAAAATAGATTATAATCATTCTTTGAAGTTACATGAGATTCATCACCTCCTAAATGTATATAGTCCCCATAAGTCAACGATGCTATTTCTCTTATAACATCATCTATAAATTTGTATGTAATCTCTTTATCTACACAAAGTGAACTAAAACCAACTTTCATACCTGTATACAACTCTCTAGCAACTCCATCACAATTAAGTTCTGGATATGAAGCCAAAGCTGCATTAGTATGACCTGGCATATCTATCTCTGGAATAATTATTATATGATGTAATTTTGCATATGATACAATATCTCGATATTGTGCTTGTGTATAAAAACCTCCATTTCCACCGCCAACTTCACTACTACCTCCTATTTCAGTAAGTTTTGGCCAAGATTTAATTTCTATACGCCACCCTTGATCATCTGTAAGGTGTAGATGTAATCTATTAATCTTATAACTTGCTATTAAATCAATATATCGCTTTACGTCTTCTACAGAAAAAAAATGTCTAGCTACGTCTAACATAGCTCCTCTATACTCATATTGTGGTGCATCATTAATAATTACTCCAGGAAGTGTCCAAGCAACATCTGAAGCTACAGTATCATCGACAAACTCATCTGGTAGTAATTGATATAACGTTTGTAATGCCATAAATAGACCTGACATGTGTTTAGCCCTTAGAATAACGCGATCCTTAGTAATTTTCAGTAAATATCCCTCTTCAATAGAAATATCACTAGCATTGGCATCTATGACAAAATGAATACTGTTTGTAGACATTTTACTCTCTTTTATAAATGATAATGTGATTCCGCTAGTTTTTTTAAATTGCCCAGAAAACTCTTGTGCAATTGCTTGGCTTTCTAAACTTGTTCCTGCATAAATCACTGTATTATTATCTATAAGAAAGCCTTGTTCAAGTATAGAAATATCATTAGGATATGGAAGTAGTGCTCTTTCTGAGATATCTACATAAATTTCAGGCTTTTGTGTAGTGCAAGTCACAAAAAAACAAATAACTATTACTACAATATATGAGGCAATATTCTTCATTGTGAAAAGGTATTAATTTTTATCAATCTAAACGATAATAACCACATTTAAGATACGCTCCTTCGGGAAAACCTATAGGATGATCACTGTCGTGAAAAGTCTTTTCGATACGTTTAAAATTGCGTTGTGTTTTTATGATTCCTTGTTCTGAAATATCAAAAAATTGTTGAGCTGTGACTCTAGAAGAACAAGATGCCAATACAAGAATTCCTTGTTTAGTAACCAACCGTGCCCCTAAAACAGCGAGTCTACTATAACTATGCTTAGCACTTTCTATTTCTTTGGCGCTTTTTGCAAAACTTGGAGGATCTATCACTACGATATCAAACCGTTCATGAGTATCAATAAGCTGTTGTAATCCTACAAAGGCATCTATTGCCATCGTTTTATGAACTCCATTATTGGGATTAAGCTGTCCGTTTTGCAAAGCAACTTTTAAAGCTTGTGCACTTATATCAAGGCTTATTACTTCTGTAGCTCCACCTGCTAACGCATGTACGGAGAATCCACCTGCATAACTAAATACATCAAGAATACGTTTTCCTTTAGACAAATCACCTACTCGCTTCCTATTATGTCTATGATCAAGAAAATATCCTGTCTTATGTCCATGAATCACATTTGCTGAAAACCGAACTCCATGTTCCTTAAAATAAACAACTTCATTAGAAAGAATTCCATCTATCACTTGTCCATTTGTAACTCCATATGCATTTGAACGTTCTAAATTACGGCTTAAACGCATCACTACCGTATTACTTCCAGAGACTTCAACTAACTCAGGTAGTATCATCTCTAAATAAGGAAACCAAATAGCTGTATATAATTTTACAACAAGAACATCTTTATATACATCAGCTATAAAACCAGGAAATCCATCATTTTCTCCAAAAATAAAACGATAACTATCTGTATCTGTTTTTAATAATTGATTTCGTTTAGAAAAAGCAATTGTAATTTTCTCTTTAAAAAAATCAGTACCAATAGTCATTGGAGAAGCACTTATCATTTTAATACGTATAGGAGAATCTGGATCATATAGTCCTATTGCAAATACCTTATCTCTACGTTGATCAAATAGTACAGTGATATCACCAGCATTCCCTTGCTTGTTAATTTTAGTAATACTATCTTCAAAAACCCAAGGATGTCCTTGTTTTACTAACTTCTCCGCTTTTAGTTTAAGCTTAACAGCTAGACGTTGTGTTTGGATATTTGGAAATTCAATCATGAATAGCAAGATTAGGCATTTTTACGCTTTCGCGAAAGCGTATACAACTTCTTTATCATTTTTTGTAAATTACCACTATGAGACTAGCTATTTTTCTACTATGTATTCTTTTTTCTATAAATACTGTTTTTTCACAAGAATCCCCTTTGGTAAATATTGAAGACTATGGAGGTTTATACGCGTATGATGTAAAATATGCAACTAATGATAATTTTTTAAAAGCTACAGTTTATGATTGTGTGCAGTGTTTACTTTTACCTGAAATAGCTCAGGCTATAGCTGCTGCAAATCATGATTTTTGTGAGCTTGGATATAAAATTCAATTCTACGATTGTTATAGACCGCTTTCTGTACAAAAAAAGATGTGGGCCATCTATCCTAATCCTTCTTATGTTGGAAACCCTTATAAAAGTGGTTCTATACACAATAGAGGGGCTGCTATTGATATGACTATTATAAAATTAGATGGTACTCCTCTCGATATGGGAAGTGATTATGATCATTTTGGAAAAGAAGCACATATTGATCACCCTCATAACGATACAGTAAAAGCAAATCGAAAATTATTATGGGATGTGATGAAAAAAAATGGCTTCTCTCCTATTCGTACAGAATGGTGGCATTTTAATTATGAAGCAAAAAACTATGGCTTAAAAGTCCTAGATATTGATTTTGACTGTGACGAATAGTTATACAAATACAACAGAAAAGCCCTTATACGTAGAAGCATAAAGACTTTTCTTTATTTATAATATAATCTTATTTAGGATCTAATATAGCATCTATTCTAGCAATAATATCTTGATAATGATATTTTGTTATTCGTGTAATATTTCCACTTCTAGCATTTCTAAGTATAGATCGTAATGTAGTAAGTTCACCTCTTACTAGTGAGATAACATCTGATGTATTTGTATTGTATACTAATGTCCCTTCAAAACCTGGTCTCCCACGCCTACGTTGAGGACCTTTATCAGTCATTAAATATTCCATTCTATCTACATACGACTTTTGAAGGTTTCTTCTATAAATATCTACGCTTTTTCCTTTAGAAGTCTCAGACCATATCCCTTTACGTAAATCTGATAACATCTCATATGCACTATAATATTCTTCATTAATAGTTTCTGCATCAATTAACCGTCCTATACGATCAAAACTTAAAAGGCCATTCAAGTAGCGAGATTGAACAGAACGCATACGTTCAAAATATCCTGCATGATCAATGTTTTGTAGAATTGACTTGTTAGCAAGCCAATTTTGGGTCGCAAAGAGATTATCTTGTAACCAAGCCATAGATTCTTTTTGAGAACTTTTATCTAAATGGGTATATATAACACCAGCTTGATTAGGGTTTTTGATATTTTCATATACACCACCAATATTTGTGACTACATGTCCTACATATCGACTATATACACCAAGTAATTCTCCATAAAGTTCTTCTAGATCTTGGTAATTATTAGTTTGATTAGATGTCCAATCTGGAAGATGTTGAGCAACATATTTTAAATTTTTAATTCCGTAAGTACTTGCCTTTATTGGGTCATCTCCAATTCCTTCTGTCTGTGATTGTGGGTCAAAACGACTAGATTGACGTCCAAATTTATATATTGGGTCATTTGCTTTCTCTAAAATCCACTGATTAAGTGTAGCTGTTTCTTTTTCTGGAGATGTTGCATTGGGTAACCATCTATATCCCCAATTTGTAGCATAATGATCATAGGGTCCCATCTGACGTACAAATCGTATATTTTGGTCTCCTGATTGTGCAATATAGTTATATCTAGCATAATCCATTAAGCTGGCGGCAATTCCATTCTTCTGAGTAAAGGCTCCATCTCTATATGACTCTACATTATAAGCATAACTTGCTGCCATATTATGAGGGAATCCCAATGCATGCCCTACTTCATGAGCAATTACCATACGCATCATCTCTCCTATCTCTTCATCTGGTGTATTAAGTGTACGAGCGCTAGGGTTTGCAGCTCCAGTTTCTAATAAATATCGATTTCTGTAACTACGTAAATGATTATGATACCATATAATATCACTTTCAATAATCTCACCACTACGAGGATCTGATACACTTGGTCCAACTGCATTACGAGTCGTACTTGCTACATACCTTACCACCGAATAACGAATATCTTCAGGACTAAATTCAGGATCTTCTTCTGGCGTAGGAGCATCTTTTGCAATAATTGCATTTTTAAAACCTGCAGTTTCAAAAGGTTTTTGCCAATCTTCAATTCCTTGTTTTATATATTTCTGTAATTTTTCTGGTGTACCAGGATCTAAATAATAAACAATAGGTTTTACAGGTTCTACAAGCTCTCCTCTTACATAGGCTTCAGGGTCTTTTGGTTCTAATTTCCAGCGACGTATATACGTTTTTTCATCAGTTTTTAACGCTTCACTCCCATAATCATATTGACTTACTGTAAAAAAGCCAACTCTTGGGTCATATATTCTTGGTTGCATAGGCTCTTCAGGCAAAAGAATCATAGATTGATTCATTTGAAGACTTATCGATTCTGCACTACGTTCTGAAGGAGGTTCTGATGCATCATAGGTAAAGTCCTGTTTTACTTCAATATTTAAAGGAAAGCTTTTTACACTATTGATAAAACTGCGAGAAGCATCAAGTTTACGAACTTTATATTGCTTTCTTAAAAAAGATGGCAATCCACTTATTGCTTTTACATCAGTTCCAAAAAACTTAGACACATCAATCACTACCGATGTTGAATCAGAATTAAAGGCCTTTATATCAAAGGCGTATAATGTAGGTTCGTAATTGTTAACTCGTACAGAATGACTAATAGCTTTAGTACTATCTGCTATACTTTCATACGATTTTATTTTAAGTAAGATTTTATCTTGATAACGTTGCCAATGAACAACTTGCTCATTCGTCTTTGTTCCTGCATTAAAAAAACCTCCTCCTAATCCAGATGGTATTTGAGCAATACGACTTACCCATAACATATCTTTTTCTAATAAAGAAAAGGGAATCTCGTAAAAATATGATTTTTTAATACGGTGTACTTGAAAAAGACCACTATCAGTAATTGCATCCTTGGTTATAACATCCTTATACTTCTTAATAGCGTTTTTGTCAGTTTTCGTTTTAGATTCTGTTAGTATTTCAGGAGTTCCCTTCTTCTTCTTTTTGCTTTTTTTTTGTGCATATATGTTTCCTCCAGTACCAATGACCAGTAAAAGGCATAATATTAATATTTTTTTCATCGAGTGAGTTTGAGTAAGTTGTTTAGTATAATGAAATGATTTATCATCCAAAATAAGGATAACAAAATACTTAACAATAACTTACTTGAATATTAACATTTCAATAAATTATATATATAAAACATTTATTGCTTAGAAAATCTATAGGTAACTGTAATTGGATCTGTTGATAAATCTCCGCCGACCCATCCGTCATATCCAATAACAAAGTCAACTTCAAAAACTGCATCATCCTGAGAGTTTAAAAATCCAAAATTAGTGTCTTGAGGTCCCCAGAAACTAATATTTTCACTAAGACAACGTGTTCCTGTACCACGTGTTTGATATATATCTGGTATTATATGGTCACCAGCAATCGTAAAATCTAAAAAACTAGAACGTCTTTGGTTTGCATGATCTCCATTAATAAAAGTGGTAACTCCAGGTCCAGGCACTGCTTCAATATTTGATGAAGCAATTGCTTCATAACTATATGTCCCAGTATATAAAATATCTTGAATAGGATTAATGACATTAATTTGGTAATAAAATGGAGAGTGTTCACAAAAATCAGCTATAACAGCTGGACTTCTATTTGTATAACCAATATTGCGTCCATCTTTTAAATGTATATCTGGACGAATAAAAAATTGATCTCCAGAAGTAACATCATCTATAGTGAGTCCAAAAGCATCAAGTGCTTGCTGAAAACTATAATTTAATAAAGTACGTGGTCTACCAAACTCACCGATATAAAATTCTGACCTTGGTATGTCTTCTAAAAAAACTTCTTCTATACTATCTGATCCATTAGAGCTATTACTCTTGAAACTAATATAAACTCTTACAAAATCAAAGAAATTACCTAGTTCTTGATCATTTGCTCTTACCTCTACAGAAAAGGCACTTTCTAAATCTGTAATTATAAAATTGTTATTGCCTATTTCTGTATTTTTCAATAAAGCACCATTAGGTGCATTCAAAACAAGATCTACAGGTTTTTCATCTGAACTACAACTTATGGTAAGGAGTATTATAATTACTTTGATAAATACATTTTTCATGTTTTTTGTTTTAAATTTAGTATATATCTAATTATCTGCAATTATGCAAAAGGGTTGCGTCTTAAACTAAGAAAAAATAATTAATGATTTACAAGTTTTTATAAATTTCAATAACTTAATCTCAAATTCTTATTCTCTTATCAAATACATGATATGTTTTTCAATAGAATAGATGGCATAAATATGTTATGCAAAAAATATAAATAAATAACTAACAGGTTTATAGAGCTGAATAGTATCTTCATCAAGGTTTACTATCCCATATTCTACATCTGGCTCAATAATGTAGGAGCTGCATTATGAATACATCAACCTTCTGAAGAAGGTAATTGTTTTTTATTCATGACAATTTGGTTATCTACAACAGTAAATTTCCAATGTCTTGGAAGCTCAAGATCAATATTATGTAAATTATGAACTGCTCTAAATTCTCTTGTTTTTGAAAAATAACCGTTTATATCTTCAGTTATCATTAGCGAACTTATTAGTTTTCCAAATTGTCCTATTGTAAATATATCAAGTTCTAGCCTTTTTAGTAATTCATTAGATGGTAACATTCCTGATTGTTTATACGTAAGGTAAACCTCTATAGCTTCAAGTAAAGAGACATTTTGCTCGTCATATAGTTCTAATTCTACTCTAAAAATATCATCAGGATTATTAATAGAAAAATCTAAATTAACAATATCAGAAGTTCGTACACAAGTCTCTATTTCTATATCTCCAGCATTGGTAAATGTTACTTTATAATCATTGATACAAGAGAGTATAAAAAAACAAAGGAATATGGGAAATCGAAGTAATAAAGACATACTTGTCAAGGTTAATTTAGTTATATACAAAAATAAGGTGAGTCATAAATAAATAAGGAATTACCGATAATAGTTAACCAATTACAAGTAATCGAAAATGAATATTTACTTTGAGGTATTAAGGTGATCTTTTACATACTCAACTTTTTTTCATCATCATTGGGTCCTACCATTACAATGCGCTCTATAATGATAATGACTTCTCGTGTCATTTTATTACGCATATAAGCTAGTTGGCAAAAATTTACCGCAACAAAGCTTATTTTAAAAAGTAAAAATAATTATGAAAAATCTATACTACTTTTAATGATGATAAACGTCTATCAAAATTGATAAATTCGCATCTTCTGCATTGAAAGAACGACTCTCTGTAAGATGCACTTCCATACGTATATCAAATTGATCACTTACATTTATATAATTTATATCAAAGCATTTAAAACTTATTGATATATTATATTATAATATTTATAGTCAATACTAACCTCTACTTGAAACTCTGAACTAAGGATATCTTATCTCTAAACTGAATTTCTGTTGAACTTAGAACGATTCTGTTTTCAGGAAATCTATTTTTCAAATTGTAGTAGTAGTCATATCCTTTTTTTGGTTGATCTAAAACGAAAACTATAGGTTTAGTATAATATCATTACAATATTATGATACGAAAATACTCCTATAACTTATCAAGAAAATTGTTTTGAGCGTTCTTTAACACTCAATTTTTAAAAAACGAAAATTATATTATTTTACTGTCGTGAAAAACGAATACGGGAAGGTGCATTACTAAAATCACATTGTCCATTAAATCCTCTAAATCCTTCAACAAACTGAACTTCAAAAACGCTATCATCATTGGGGTTAACAATCGCATTGACCGTATCTGGTCCAAAAAGTAAAGCCCCTCCTCCTGCGCATATTACTTCTTCTCCTGCAAAAAGTAACTTAGTAACTACAACTTCATCACAAACAATACTAAATTCAAATTCAGATAGCACTTGAGATTCAGCAAGATTATGTCTTAAATTGACATTTCTGAACGTACTAGAATGACCATTGGTAATTTGAACTAATCCTGGTGGCACAAAAGTCGGTCCAAAGGGGCCATCACTAACACTTTCATAAAAATATGTTCCAGTGAATAATTCATTATCCAATGGTTCTACAATATTGATTGTATAACAAAAAGGAGAATTGAAAAATGTTCCTTGCCCAGCTATTATAGCACTCAAATCATCGACAGAAAGTGTCCGTCCATCACTTAATACTAGTTCTAATCTTATAAAGATCTGATCTTTACATTGTATATTAGATAGAGGTATTTGTAATGTGTTAAGTATAGTATTTAGATTATAGTTTAATGTAAATCTTGGAAGAGATTCTTCTCCACCAGGTATGAACTCTTCCTCATCAATAATTGCTAATGGAACTTCATTTGTAATCTGCCCATTCGCACTATTTCTATAACTAACAAAAACATCAACTCTATCTAATAAATCACCATCCTCTTCATCATGTTCTTCTATAGTTATAGATACTGTACTATTGGGATTTCCTAATTCAAACTCACCTGCAGTTATATTGATCGTTCGTAATACAGCACCTCGAATGTTAGCACCTAAAACTGTATCAATAGGATTGGAATCGCCTTCTGAACAGTTCATAAATAACATGGCAAAGGCAAAGGCATAAAAATATCTCAAATACATAATATTTTATTTCAAATGTAGTGAATTCTATTGTTAGGTTATAATGATTTAAACAACATACCAAAGCAACAAGGCCACTATTAATCCCACCAAAGCAATTAGTGTTGTCATCACTGTCCACGATCGAAACGTTTCTTTTTCAGTAAGCCCTAAGTATTGTTTTACCAACCAAAATCCACTATCATTTACATGAGAAAAAATCGTAGCTCCAGAAGCAATAGCAATTACAAGGACAGCTAATTGAGGAGCGCTAGTATCTGTTAATCCTAACAAAGGCGCAGTAATTCCTGCGGCTGTAATCATAGCTACGGTAGCAGACCCTTGAAGAATTCTTACAATCGCCGCTACTACAAATCCAAAAACAACTGGAGGAAAAAAATCTCCACTTAATGCTTCAGCTATCATTTTACCAGCACCTGTATCTATAAGAATTTGTTTAAAAGCACCTCCAGCTCCTGTTAATAGTATAATAACACCTGCCGGATATAACGATTTTGTAGAGATATCTAGTAATTGTTGTTTTGTAAATCCTTTTCTGATTCCTAAAAAATACCAAGCAACAATATTAGCGATTATAAGAGCTACAAAGGGATGTCCTAATAGTTCTGCGACATATGTAATCCATTCTGGAAGTGAATCTTCTCCAAAAAGAGGGCTTCCAAGTACCGTATTACATACTATTAAAAAGATAGGAATTGCTATGATTAATAATATGGTTCCTGCCGAAGGAGCATTCTCTGGAATTTTGGTTGTAGTAACCATATCTTCTGGTGTCAAAATATGCATCGTCTTTGACAATCGTTTTGCAAGTAATGGTCCTGCTATAATAGCCGCAGGTAATCCTGCTAAAAACCCAAAAATAATTACATATCCCAAATCTGCCCCAAGGATGTCAGCAACAGCTATTGGCCCTGGAGTTGGTGGAATAAATGTATGTGTAATAGCGAGTCCTGCTAATAAGGGAATTGCATAAAGTAATAATGATTTCTTAGTTTGTTTTTGTAGTGCATATATTAGAGGAACAAGGATAATAAAAGCCACATCAAAAAATACAGGGATAGCTACCAAAAATCCAGTAAGCATGACAGCCCAGGGAGCTCTTTTCACTCCAAATAACTTAAGCATAGATTGTGCTAGTTGTTGAGCGCCGCCAGATTGTTCTAAAATAGCCCCAAAAAGAGCCCCTAAACCTACTACTGTAGCGACAAAACCAAGAGTTCCTCCCATACCACTCTTGACACTATCTAAGATAGTTTTAGGTTCCATTCCTGCAATAATTCCAACAGCAATACACGTAATTAATAAGGCTATAAAAGCTTGAAGTTTTAATTGAAGGATCAAAAAGAGTAATATACTAATCCCAATTATTACTGCTGCAAGTAGTTGTATGTCCATAAGAATGTTTATGAGTGATACGTTTTACTCCCAAATAGTATGGAAGTTTCCTTTTTTATCTTTTCGTTCATAAGTATGTGCTCCAAAAAAGTCACGTTGTGCTTGTATCATATTTGCTGCAGAATCTCCTTGAATAAGAGCATTAAAATAATTGATTGCAGCACTAAAGACTGGTACTGAAGCACCTGCAAAAATAGATTGTTGTACAACTTCTTTTAACGACAGTTGTCCTTCTTTAACAATTTTTACAATACTTGGATAAAATAATATAGCATCGTTTTGTTCTTTAAGACTTACACTAAGGTCTTCCATTAACGTAGACCTAATAATACATCCGCTAGTCCAAATACGTGCAATTTCAGAAAGGTTCAAGTTCCATATATAATGAGTAGATGCTTTACGTAAACTCTCAAAACCTATAGCATGATTAATAATACGAGCTGTTTGATAAGCCTTACGAATCGTTTCTATAGAAAGGTCATTGAATTTCTTTTTATCTATAGTATAGATTTGCGAAGCCTTGAGACGTAGTTGTTTTTCTGAAGAAATAATTCTAGCCAAAACTGCTTGTGCAATCGTATCAAAAGGAACTCCTATTTGTAATGCTGCGGTTGTGCTCCAACTTCCAGTTCCTTTTTGTTTAGCTTTGTCGAGTATAACATCAATAAGAGGCTGTCCATTTTCTTCTTTACGAACTATTTTTGAAGAAATTTCCAGTAAATAACTATTCTCACTTCCTTCATTCCAAATGTCAAAGATTGCAGCAATTTCTTCTAGTGATAGATCACAGTGTGTACGCATAATATCATATACTTCTGTAATCAGTTGCATTTCTGCATACTCAATTCCATTATGAATCATTTTTACAAAATGTCCAGAACTTCCTAAACCTACTTTTGCACAACATGCATTTCCATGTTGATCTTTTGCTGCAATAGCTTCTAAAAAGATTCCAACTTCTTTATATCCTATGTCGGTACCACCTGGCATGATTGAAGGGCCATTAAGAGCTCCTTCTTCTCCTCCAGACACCCCAACTCCCATAAAATGGATTCCTTGTTTTTGTAATTCTTTGACACGACGTTCTGTATCTAAATAATGACTATTTCCACCATCCATAAGTATATCTCCATGAGAGAGATAAGGAATCAAGGCTTGAACAACAGCATCTACTGCTGGACCTGCATTAACCATTAAAAAAATCTTTCGCGGTAGCGAAAGAGAATCTATAAAAGCTTCTATAGTATCAAATCCTTTACTAAATTCCAATTCTTTATGTGATGTTATAAAATTAGCAACGACATTCTCTTCTATTCCATCCACGTGTCTATTGTATAAAGACAGAGATATATTGTGATTGGCAAAATTTCGCGAAAGCGATTTCCCCATAACCCCAAGTCCTATTAATCCTAACTGGGATTTGTTTTCGTTTTGAATTGTATTCATAATACTATCTAATACCTCTTCTTTACTTACTAAAGCATTGCATATAATTCCATTTTGTGGTTCTTCTAATGCATCAAATTGTGATTGTAATAAATCTGGATTAAAAAAATGCGATGAACGTTCAGATAATCGCTGTTGTACAGTATTAAAACTAGCAGAAAGATAAATGAGTTTTACTTCTTTAGTATCAACTAATAAACGCGCTCGATACTTTTCCTTAAGAGCAGAGCAAGCAAGTACAACTCCTGTTTGTTTCCATATTTTATAATTAGCTACTATAGCATCTAACCAAGGCCATCGATCATCATCTTGCAGGGCAATTCCAGATGCCATTTTATCTTTATTAAATTTTGGATGGAAATCATCAGCATCGTAAAACGGAATTCCAAGTCGTTGGGATAATTCTTTCCCTATCGTTGTCTTACCAACACCTGAAACTCCCATTACTATATAAATCATAGGCATTAAAATAATGTAGGTGTATTAGGTGAAGATTGTGATAATGTTTCAGGGATTTTGAGATCTATGTTTACTATTTTATTAAGTTTTTTTATAAAATATGCCGACAATAAAGGGGATTCTAACTCTACATTTTGATGAATAAAAAAATGTATATTCTTCAAACCCTGATCTATCCATTTCTGAAGTCTGACAATCCAATCATCTAAACGAGTATAGTCACTCTCATGATTTGCTCCTACAAAACGAATAAAAGCTTCATTGTTTGTTAATCGCATATGCATAATATCACGCCTACCAGCAGTATCGACAAGTACATTAGTCATATTATTTTCTTCTAACAAATGATATAAACGATCTGAAATTTGTGGATCGTTAAACCAATCTGTATGTCTAAACTCTAAAGCAATAGGTACGTGAGATGGCCAATGTTTTATAAAGTTATCTACCCTATCAAAATTTTTAGGTTGAAAATTAGTATGCATTTGCAAAAAAATAGTTCCTAATTTTTCCTTTAATGCTAAAGTACGATCAAGATATTCAGGTATATATTGTTCAGAATTTATAAGACGTTTTAAGTGGCTAATATTATTGGTGATCTTTGGGAAAAACTTGAATTCTTCTGGGGTTTTAGCATACCATTTTTCATATTGCTCTTTAGGGAATAGTCTATAAAAAGTAGCATTGAGTTCTATACAGTTAAATTGACTAGAATAATACCTTAACTCATCTTTAGTCCCTCTAGGGTAAAAGTTCTTTAAATCTTGTTTATTCCATTTTGCACATCCTACATACACCTGTAATGATCCATTACTTTTAGTCTTTTCAAGAATTCTTACGGTATCTATATGATCTTGAGGTAATTCAAAATCTATAGTTGAAGGGTCGTCTACTTTTCCAAATTTCATAATATAGTATTCTTACTTGATAAAGATAAAAGAATAGGTACTTAATCACTGAAATTATAGTAGAAAATCTACTACAACGTTAGAGTTATATATATTTAAAATGTGATATCAAAATATAGCTTTAAAAAATAATTAAGGAAAAATTGAAAAATTATAAGAGAAAATTGTAACAAAAGCATCAATTAATAGTCTTATAGCTAAACATCAAACTTTAATTACACAAATTATACTTTTATGAAAACGATTAAACTCCTAGTTGCTGTTTTATTCTTTGCAGTTGCTATCTCTACACAAGCGCAAACTGCAGATGAAATTATAGCTAACTATTTTGAGAATACAGGTGGTGAAGATGCCTGGGCAAAATTAGAAGGATTACAAATAAATGCTGTAGTAAATCAAGGAATAGAAATTCCTGTTACTATTATTGAAATGAAAGATGGTCGTCAAATGATCAAAATTAACTTACAAGGGCAAGAGATAACACAATTAGCATATGATGGTGAAGTAGCTTGGACTACAAATTTTCAAACACAACAAGCTGAAAAAGTAGATTCTGAAACATTAGAAAATTTCAAAACATTAGGAGGAAAAACATTTCCAAGTCCTTTTTTAAATTATAAAGAAAAAGGATTTACAGTAGAACTTCTAGATGATGAAATTATTGACGGGACAAATACACATAAGATTGAAATCACTATGGATCCTGTTAAGGCAGATGGTGAATTAGTAGACAATAAAGTA
>CAYYSK010000035.1:0-19595 GCA_964474345.1 uncultured Flavobacteriaceae bacterium | reverse complement strand
TTCAAGCTATAATAGATTTTCTAATGCATAATTCGGGTTTAATACATGTTTTGGTGTTAAAATGGGGAGGGTTTTACAAGCAGGATTTAATAGAAGAAGAAGTCAAATAGGACAATTTGCTTTTAGAGAAGTTATAGCCACAGAACAAGTAAGCGTTAATGGTATAAGCTTTATTCCTATTAGCGATGTAGATGGGATAGAGTTTGATATTGATATTTCTGTAGAAATGCCAATAGGTATAGCTAATAAATTATACAGACAAGCTGCTTGCGATATTCATGCGCAATATGATTCATTACCTGAATTAACAAATCCAAATCAAGTCTATTTCCTCAATATTATTGATATCAGCCTTAACTTATCTTTTAGTGGTTCAGAAACTGATAACGTGGAATATTTTATATCATACTTTATAGAAAAAAGAACTTATGATAATTAGTAATAGCAAATAAGCAATAAAATAGTTTTAAAACTATTTTATTGCTTATTTGCTAGTTGACCACAGGCAGCATCGATATCTTTACCTCTAGAACGCCTTACTGTAACTGTGACTCCATGAGATTCTAGTATAGAAACATATAAATCTATTGCCTCAGGAGAGGCTTGTTGGAATTGTCCATCATCTATAGGATTATATTCAATAAGATTTACCTTACTAGGTACTGCTTTACAAAAATCTAACAATGCGTGAACATCAATTTTTCTATCATTAATACCATCCCAGACAACATATTCATAGGTAATACGTTTTTTGGTTTTTTCATACCAGTATTGTAGTGCTTCTTTAAGTTCTTGTAGAGGCATTTGTTCATTAAAAGGCATGATACTTGTTCGAACCTCATCTAGAGCTGAATGTAAAGACACTGCTAAGTTGAACTTCACATCTTCATCTGCCATCTTTTTAATAATCTTAGGCACTCCTGAAGTGGACACTGTAATACGCTTAGGCGACATTCCTAAACCTTCTGGAGATGTGATTTTATCTATTGCTTTGAGAACATTATTGTAATTCATTAATGGCTCTCCCATTCCCATAAATACAATATTAGACAAAGGTCTATCATGATAGAGTCTACTCTGACGATCAATAACAACAACTTGGTCTACAATTTCATCAGGATTAAGATTGCGCATTCGTTTTAATCGCGCAGTAGCACAGAATTTACAATTCAAACTACATCCTACTTGAGATGACACACAAGCTGTTGTACGTGTAGCCGTAGGTATCAAAACAGATTCTACAATAAGTCCATCATGCAATTGTACTGCATTTTTGATAGTTCCATCATTACTACGTTGCATTTGATCAACTTTGATATGATTAATCACAAAATGAATATCTAATAATCCGCGTGTGACTTTTGATATGTTTGTCATATCATCAAAACTATGTGCTCCTTTTTGCCATAGCCATTCATACACTTGATTTCCTCTAAAAGCTTTATCACCTTCAGAAACAAAGAAGTTTCTGAGTTCTTCTTTAGAGAGTTTACGTATATCTTTTTTACTTGTAATCACTATGCAAAGTTAGGTTTTTAATAGAATATCAAAGCATAAAAAAACTCAAGCGATATGCTTGAGTTTTTTGTGTTTAAAATTTATCCAATTTTTGCTTTCGCAAAAATTAAAGAACTAACATCGCATCTCCGTACGAATAGAAGTTATATTTTTCTTTGATAGCTTCTTCATATGCTTTTTTCATTAAATCATGTCCTGCAAAAGCAGATACCATCATTAATAATGTAGATTTTGGGGTATGGAAGTTCGTAATCATACAATTAGCAATACTAAATTCATAAGGAGGGAATATAAATTTATTAGTCCATCCTCCAAACTCATTTAATGTATTTGCACTAGATACTGCACTTTCTAAAGCTCTCATCGCTGTTGTACCTACCGCACATACTTTACGTTTTTCTGAAATAGCTCTATTTATAATTTCTGTGGCTGGCTTACGGATGTAAGCTTCTTCACTATCCATTTTATGCTTAGACAAATCTTCTACTTCTACTGGACTAAATGTTCCTAGTCCAACGTGTAAAGTAACTTCAGCAAAGTTAATTCCCTTTATCTCAAGACGTTTTAACAGGTGTCTAGAAAAATGCATTCCAGCAGTAGGTGCAGCTACTGCACCTTCTTCTTTTGCATAGATTGTTTGATAACGATCTTTATCTTCTGGCTCTACATCTCTCTTGATATATTTAGGGAGTGGCGTTTCTCCTAAGTCAGTTAATTTTCTTCTAAATTCTTCGTAAGAACCATCATATAAAAAACGAAGAGTACGTCCACGAGAAGTTGTATTATCTATTACTTCTGCAACTAGACTTTCATCATCACCAAAATATAGTTTATTACCAATTCTGATTTTACGTGCTGGATCTACTAAAACATCCCAAAGACGTGTTTCAGAGTTTAATTCTCTAAGAAGAAACACTTCTATACGTGCTCCCGTTTTTTCTTTATTTCCATATAAACGAGCAGGAAATACTTTTGTGTTATTAAGTACCATCACATCTTCAGGCTCAAAATAATCAATAAGATCTTTAAACATTTTATGTTCTATAGTTTGATCTTTTCGATTAACTACCATTAATCGTGATTCATCACGATTTTCGGCTGGGCGTTCAGCAAGAAGTGCTTCTGGTAAATCAAAGTTGAAATGTGATAATTTCATCCGTTAGAATTATTTTTGGTTTAGGTATATTAATTGCTTTCGCGAAAGCGTATATAAAAACACACTTATTTTTGCAAAGTGGCAAATATACAATCTCGAGATAGGGGTTGTCAAGTAATTAGCCAATTATCTCTTGTTGAAAGCCTAAAGTTTTCAAATCTTCCCAAAAATCAGGATATGATTTTGACACGACACCTGCATCTTCGATTATTATTGGAACACATATCCCTAGAGGTGCAAAGGCCATAGCCATCCTGTGATCGTGATACGTAGCAATAGTTCTATTTTCCTTTAATGGCTCTGTTCTTTTTTTCAAATGTAGTGATACATCTGTTACAGAAATAACACCACCTAGTTTTGTTATTTCTGTATATAATGCTTCTAATCGATCAGTTTCTTTAATTTTTAGGGTATGTAATCCTGTTAATTCACACCCAATTCCTAGTCCTAAACAGGTTACAGCTATTGTTTGTGCTATATCAGGGCTATTACTAAGATCTAACTGTAATATTTCTGGCAATTGGATTGCAGGATCTAATCGTATATGTAGTTTATGATTTTCAAAATGAGAAACAACACCTAGTTGTTTGTATATATTTGCTAGTACAGCATCACCTTGTAAACTATTTTGTCTATAACTAGATATCGTAATATGGGCATCAGTAGTATTTTGAGAACGTGTTTGCATCATTGCTACTAAACTATAATAATAAGAGGCGCTGCTCCAATCAGACTCTACAACAATAGTTTTTGATTGTTGTAATCCATTATATGTTTTAACTTCTATGGATTGTCTTTCAAAACTCGCATCAACACCTAATTGATGTAACAACTGCAGTGTCATTTTAATATAAGGTATTGATGTGATTTTCCCGTCTAAATGTATTTGTATGCCTTCCGGTAATGTTGCACCAATAAGCATCAATGCAGAAATATACTGACTACTTACATTTGCTTGTAGTGTTACTTCTTTTTTTAGCAATCTTGTTCCCTGTATACAAAGAGGTGGATATCCTTCATTTTTTTGATATTCTATATCTGCTCCTAATGATCGCAAAGCATCAACAAGTATTCCTATAGGGCGTTCTTGCATACGCTTACTACCTGTTAAAATGGTTTTTCGATCTTTTTGAATAGAAAAATAAGCAGTCAAAAAACGCATCGCTGTCCCTGCATGATGAATATCAACAATTTCATCATTACTTTGCAATGCCTTTTGCATAAGGACTCCATCATCACTATTTGAAATGTTTTCTATAATTAATCCATCAAAAAGAGATTGTAATAATAACAATCGATTTGTTTCACTTTTTGATCCTGTAATCTTGATATCACTTTTAAGATGACTGTTTGTATTTATTATTTTAAGAAGCATCGTTTTCTACTTATTTAAGCTTCTCATTATTGTGATGACGGTCATGATCTCTCTTTGTTTTGATATCTAGTTTTTTATCAAATGCATCCTGTAAATCAACTCCTGTTTGATTTGCTAAACAAAGCACTACAAAAAGAACATCTGCAAGTTCTTCACCAAGGTCTTTATCTTTATCACTCTCTTTTTCACTCTGTTCTCCATATCTTCTTGCAATGATACGGGCTACTTCTCCTACTTCTTCTGTAAGTTGTGCCATATTTGTAAGTTCATTAAAATAGCGAACTCCATGGTTTTTGATCCATTCATCTACGGCTTGTTGAGCGTTTGAAATATTCATCTTTACTTTTTTATCAAAACTACCTTTTCTTTTTCTTTAGTAATAATTTGTTGGTAAAAATTTTTAATCTCATTATAAGCTTCGGCTTCTACAAGTGTACTATTACTTTTAAAAGAACTAAATATTTGTATACTTTTTTCATTTACCTGTTTAAAAACAATTCTATACGAGCCTAATTTTCCAGACAATTTTATATCTAATGCATCTGGAATACTTTCTATTTTATAGTTATCAGGAATTGTAATGGTTATTGTATTTTCTACTGTTCTTGGGTAACGAAAATCTATAGGCAATACTCTATTTAATGATTTAAAAGGGTTTTCAGATTTAATTAAAAACAATTGAGGTGATAGATACATTTTGTTTTCAATTCTTTCTGCAAAATGCGGTGTATCAAAATTAAAAGAAATAACTACTGGTTTTGTCACATCATCTAGATCAAAGACAATATCTTTTAAATCATTTTGATTTATAATATCCTTCAAGATTTCTTCACGTTGATCTGAGGTTTCATCTTTAAACGTTCTTCTTATATAATACCCTTCACTATTTGAAAATAATTGCCTACACTGGCCAGAAATCTCTCCTCGAGAATTCAGCTCAGCAGTCATTATCGATTTATTTTTAGAATATTCTTTTGAGAATAATGAAATGGCTAATGACTCACCATTTTCCTCTATTAATCTACCTTCCCAATTCATTACTCTCTCTGGTAATAACCCTAGATATAAATTCTCATCTGTTGCATCCATTAGCATCCATTCATCATTAATATACACAGCAGCAATTGCATAATCAAATCCATCAACCGTAGGATAGAGAGGGATTCCATGTTCTTTTGTACTTGCCATTACTGGAGCAGCTTTAAACCCCATTCTTTTTAACAGCACTACTAACAACACATTTATTTCATAAGCAGTTCCTATATTATTTTTGTAGGCATTATGTATATCTTGAAGTCTATATGTATTTTTATTTTTATCCCAAGTCATCTTTTCTTGGATATAATTGTAAGCTATAGTTATTCTATCTATATCAGAAGTTGCTTTTCTTTTTAACTCATCAGCTTTTTTATTTAAGAAGTTTGACCTTTGTATTTGACCTCCAATGCGCTCATCATCATTGAGGTATTGTACTACTTCTTCCCAAGTTTTTGCTCTATTCTGTTTCTTTCCTACAGGGAATTCTACAGTTGCTAACTCATAGACAACAGAAGAACGATAATTTTCTATGTTATTTACAAAATCTTCTTGAGTTAATGCTGGAACATCTTTAAGGCTATATTCTGAGATAACTTCTTGGTATTGTATTTCATTATATATTTTAGCGTTAAGCGATATATAAGGTTCATTTTCTACCACAAGGAAACTACTATTTCTATCTTTCAAATATAATTTTGAATTTATGGGTAAGTATCCTTTTATAAATTTGTTATAATCAAAAAATTGAGGCACTTCTATTTTAGCAAATATATTTTTAACAGGTATATTTTCCTGAAAAATGATATCATCAATTTCCCAATATGTAGATTCTATCTCATATTTATATTCTATTATAGTACCTTGTTTAACATTAGGAATTGTAATAGATACTTCTTCTATATTTGAATTAATATCATTTATAATAATTCCTTCTGCCTCAGTTTTCGCTCGACTTATTTTCCCATCAATATTATTATATGAATATGCTTCTACCTTATCCACTTTTTCTGATTGCAAATCATCTTTATATACTGTTATCTTTTTTGTACTATAAGAAACTCCTGAAAGGCTATTTACTTTTATAACATCGTGTATCGTTGTACAAAGTATCCAAATACCAAGGTCTTTTCTATATTTAAAATAAGTTCTCCTGTATTTATTTAAATAAACAGCAGGCGCTGCTTTCTGTTCACTATTGAGATTTATATCAAAATGCTTTTTTTTAATTTTCCCAATTTTAAATTCTTGAGAAACAATTATACTTGTGTATAATAAGGCTATTAAAAAGAAAGTATACTTCACAGTTACAATTTTACAAAAAAAATATAGGTAAGCCTTTTCTTGATAATTTAGAATGGTTTTGAGAAAATAGTAAAATAGATTGCACTATAAAGTAATACAATAGGAATAAATATATTACCTTTTTGAAAAACTACTTAGGGAAATAGCAAAAAATTACTCTCTATTTTTTGAATCTATGTTAATAGTTACAGGACCATCGTTAAGTAGCCTTACTTTCATATCTGCACCAAATTCTCCTGTATGAACTTCCTTTATATGCTTTCGCGAAAGCGTACTTACAAAATCTTCATAGAGAGGTATTGCTATATCTGGTTTTGCGGCTTCTAAAAATGAAGGACGATTCCCTTTTTTTGTACTTGCATGTAATGTGAATTGACTTATAACTAAAAGATCTCCCTCTACATCTTTTAGAGATACATTCATCGCTCCTTTTTTATCGTTAAAAACTCGTAATCCAATAATTTTATTAGTAAGCCAGTCAATATCATCTTGTGTATCATTATGCGTGATTCCTAATAATATTAAGAATCCTTTTCCAATACTTGATTTTAGAGTATCATCAATGGTAACGGAGGCTTCAGAAACTCGTTGAATAATAACTCTCATAGGTCGTTAATTTGCATATTGATCTTTGCGATATTGCTCATCATCACCTTCCATTATTTGGACATAACTTTTATAACGTGACCAGTGTAACTCATCATTATCTAATGCCTCTTTTACTGCACATTTTGGTTCTTCAAGATGTAAACAATTATTAAATTTACATTCGCTCTTTAATGCAAAAAATTCTGGAAAATAATTCCCTATTTCTTCTCTCTCCATATCCACAATTCCAAATCCTTTAATTCCTGGGGTATCTATTATTTTTGCATCAAAACTTAAATCATACATCTCTGCAAAAGTAGTTGTATGCTGTCCTTGCATATGTTGTTCACTGATCTCTTTTGTTTTAAGATCAAGATTTGGTTCTATAGCATTTACTAGTGTAGATTTTCCAACACCACTATGACCGGTAAACATATTTACTTTTCCTGTCATTACTTCTTTCACAGCATCTATATTGGTTTGTTTTAATGCAGAGATGCCTATACATTCATATCCTATCTCTCTATACTTTGCTGCTAGGAATTTAATCTCTAACAATTCATCTTCTGTATATGTATCTATTTTATTAAAAAGCAATATTGCTTTAATATCATAAGCTTCTGCTGTAATTAAAAAACGATCTATAAATGCAGTAAATGTAGGTGGATTATTTAATGTAACTAATAAAAATACTTGATTAATATTTGAGGCAATGATATGTGTTTGCTTAGATAAGTTAACTGATTTTCTAATGATATAATTATCTCGTTCATGGATATTTGTAATCACACCTGTTTCTACATCGCTTTTTGTATCAATATCAAAGTCTACTCTATCACCTACTGCAACAGGGTTTGTACTCTTTATTTCTTTAATACGAAATTTCCCTTTAATACGGCATTCATACCAACTTCCATCTACCGTTTTTACGGTATACCAACTGCCTGTAGATTTATAAACGGTTCCTATCATAAATAATAATTACTACAAAAATAGGTACTTTTTATCTAGTAATTTATTTAAATTGCATTCATATTAACTATTTAAACACTAATCATTATGAGAAAAATTTTATTGAGTCTAGCAATTATCATGCTTTTATCTTTTGATATGAATGCGCAACAATATGAAGTAAAAATTGTCACTTCTATTGAATCTATAGTACCAAGTGGTTTAGGCCGTAGTCGTATTATATCTGCTAACGATTCAAGAGATTATAAAGAGTTTACGTCTACACAAACAGAAGAAGACAAATCTCGTAATAAATCTAAAAGAGATGAGATTAGAGTAAAAGGATTTGATGAAACTAAACTTCTCAATTTCTTTAATATAGGAGGAATTCGTTTTCAAAACATTGCTTCTAATGATGCTCTTATAGAATCAAAAATTAATGATATGCTTGCTCAAGGATGGGATCTTGCTTTTGTAGCAAGTGGCGTAGAAAGCGAAGGGGGAAAAGGAGATGGAAAAGGTATTTTCATCACCCGATATATTTTCAAACGTCCAAAACAATAAACATCTTTTAAAATAATTGTATACACTTCCAGTAAGGTTTCTTACTGGAAGTTTTTATTATATAGGAATTGTAAAATAAAAAGTAGTTCCTTTATCTTTTTCTGATTCAAGCCATATTTTACCTCCATGTGATTTTACAATTTTCTCACAATGTGCTAATCCTATACCAGATCCCTGATATTCTTCTCTAGTATGTAATCTTTGAAAGATACCAAAGATTCTATCTTGATGTTCTTTAGGAATTCCTATACCATTATCTTGCACTGAAAACTGCCAAAAACCATTAGATGATTCCATCTCTATATCATCTATTTTTTGACAATTAATTACGATTTTAGGTTTTGTATCAGGATGTCTAAATTTTATCCCATTACTTATTAAATTTTGAAATAGTAATCTAAGTTCTATTTCGTTTCCTTGTACATCTGTTAGATTATGTGTTTCTATATCAACTTTATTTTCTTCTATAACTAATTTTAAATCCGCTTTTAAATCACTAATTATTTTTCTGCAATTTACTTTAACAAATTCTTGATTTCTTCCTAATCTAGAATATTGTAACAATGCATCAATAAGTTTTTTCATTCTAACACTTCCTTCTTTTATAAAGTTTAGAATTTCTTTCCCATCAGAATCAAATTTACTTTTATATTCTACCTCTAATAAATCAATAAAGCTTGAAACTGTATTAAGCGGTTCTTGTAAATCATGACTAGCTATGTATGCAAATTGTTCTAACTCTTTATTTTTAGAAGCTAATTGTTCTGATTGTTTTTCTATAGCTGAATGCTGTGTTTTTAAAAGCTTATTAAGTTTTTGAGCTTTTCTATGACTTCTATATATCCACAAACTTGCTAGTCCCAAAAACAACAACAATAGCAATAACATGAGATTTGTCCTTTTTTGACTTAATATGATTCGTGTGTTTTTTTCTAATATGGCTTCTTTTTCAAGAATATCTGCATTTTGAATTTCTAAAAATTCTTGTTGTTTTTTAATTTGCTCATTACTCGCTTTAATTTTTTCTTCTTGAGTTTTGAGTTCTTCTCTTTTTCTTCTAATATCTTCTCCCAATCTTTTCTCAATCTCAATTTTCTCTTTTAATTCTATATTTTTTAACTCACTATCTATAGATAGGTTTTGAATTGAAGAATCTTTCTCAAGTATAGTCTCTTCCTTTGTGTTTATTTCTTTTTGTTGCGTTACTATTTCTTCTAAATGACTTCCTATAGCTTCTTGTTGTTTTTCTATAATTTCTTTTTGCTCTTGATTTTCTTGAGTAACAACTGTGAGTTTCTTTTCTACACTTTTATAAAGTTCTTCCCATTTATCTATAGAACTTATTGCATAATCTTCTAGAGAAGGTGTTATTCTTAAGCTTGCTCTATTAATCAATCGTTTATTAATTTCATATTTATACGTTTCATCAACACGTATCATATTAATCATAGAAGTATTATAATCATAACCTTCTGTAATAAACAAGACTTGTTTTCCTTTTATTGATTTTAAAATATCTTGACTATTAAAATTATATTTTTTATTAGCAAAAATGATATGTACATCTTCAATATCAGATAAATCATTAATACGTTTTACCTCAACAGACTTATCGTAAATACGACGTCTTTGAGCCATCTGATGCACACTTACGACTGTAGGGTCTGCTCCCATAATTCCAATTTTAAAAACATCTATATCATCTATTGAAGGCCAGATAATTTGTTGTGCAAAATTGAAAATAAAAATAGCTCGTTGAAGTCTTTCTACCTCATCATCCTGATTTTGAGAAATCCCTACTTTTGAAACACATAACAATAGTATAACAAGTATACTATATGATTTTAATCTATGTTTCAAAACAATCATTTGATCTTTTTAAAATTTAGCTTGAAATCCTACAAAGTAGTTTGATCCTTGTACATTAAATTGTTGCACGCGCCTGCTATATATAAACTGTCCTTGCCCTGTAAGAGCAGAATGATTAATTTTATCAGGGAAAACATTAAAGATATTATTGCCTCCTGCTGTAAAATTGATACTATTATTTAATTTATAAGATATCGATAAATCTGTAAGAATCTTTGAAGAAAATTTTTGATCTCTAGATTGTGGCAAACCAGTAAAATCATTAATTACAAAATCATCAGGAGTAACATCTAATGGAAAGATAAAAAGAACAGATCCAAAATATGTATTTCTAGCTAGGAATCTAAATTTATTTATATCGTATGTTATTGTAGATATAAACTTACTTCTAGGCTGGGAAGATATTACTCTTGCAATTTCTTCTCTACTAAAAAATATATCTTCTAATTCAGCTTCTACAAAAGGTTCTGGAACATTAATAGGTCCATTTATGCTTGTTTCTGTTATATTTCCCGATAATGTAGTGCTTAATCGACCTCTCCCTATAGAAGCTTGATATCCAAAAGTAGCATCAAAACCATTTGTTCTAGAATCTAATGCGTTTGTAAATAATTGAGCAATATCAACATTTAAAGGATCTAGGATATCATCAAAGCCTTCTGAAATCCTTCCAGAAAGAACAATTCGATCTTTAATAGATATATCATAATAATTAAATGAGAACGTAAATTTTTCTCCAAACCTACCATTAAATCCGGCACTAAAATATGTGGAAGATTCTGGTCTTAAATTATGAGTATCAAAAGCTCTAGCCACTTCACTCTCTGAGTTAAAAGTTCCTATTTGTGCTGGGCCTGTAGATATAAATTGTGTTCCTACATTTTGAAAAAATAATTGATGTAAAGATGGTGGTCTACGACCCGTATTATATCCAACTCTTAACCCAAAGTTTTCATTAAAGTTATATCTAGATGATAATTTCCAAATTAGTCCTTCAAATATATTTCTACCAGACATAGATCGACCTGCAGCTTTAAAAAAGAGTTTATCTGTTACTTGAGCATCAACTTGATAAAATATAGAATTCAATGTTCTTGAACGGCTTATAGCATTATCAGGAGATATCCCTGGAAAAACTTGAACTCCTGCTATACGAGGAATTTCTTCTCCAAGTTCATTAGTAAATGTTGCTCCTCCATCTATATATGAATCTTCTTCTCCTGGTAAAATGGTATAATTTTCTCTACGCAATTCTCCTCCAAAAGAAATGTTTACACCGTTGAGCCAATCTACATCTTTACTAATATCTAGATTTGTAACGTGTTGTGTATATCTATATGTTCCTGCAAAAAAGTTTCTAGGAGAATCAACCCCTAGAGATGCATTATTAGAATTGTTTACCTTAAAATCAATACGATTTGCACCTATCCCATGACTAAAATCTACACTCCAACCATTACGCTCTTTTTTAAAACCAGCATAGGCAGAGTTATCTATTATATTTGTTACTATTTGTGGAGAGAATCCATTTGGAAATAATTCTGTAACCACTCTTGATTGATCTTTTGGTAAACGATAAAAACCTCTTGATTTTCCAATTCTGCTATTTCTTAATCCATGTATATAAAAGGTAGCATTTTCAGAAACTTGAATTTCGCTATTAAATGCTATTGACAGATTTTCTGCAGCTGCATTTCCAGCCTCAACAAGTCTTCTATCAGAAAACCCTGTTTGCCCAAAAAAGTCGTTTTCTTCAATCAGTTGATTATCTAGCTCAACATCGTTTGTATATACTGTTCCTGTAAAATTACCAGATCTGTTGGTTGCAGCTCTATTACGGTATTCGCCAGTTAAATTTATAAATCCTTTTTCACCTATCTCAAAACCAGTATTTGCCCCTAATACATAGGTATACCCATCTCCTTCAGTATTTACTCGATTTTTTGCAAATATTACGGTTTCATTCGAACCTTCTTTAAGAATAATATTAATCACACCAGCTATAGCATCAGAACCATATTGAGCAGTTCCTCCATCTCTTAAAATTTCTATTCTATCTATAGCAGTAATGGGTATCGCATTAAAATCTATACCTGCCGTACCTCTTCCTACAGTTCCGTTAATATGAAGAAGTGCACTATTATGACGTCTTTTACCATTAATAAGTACTAAAATTTGATCAGGACCTAACCCTCTTAATGCAGCTGGATCCACATGATCTGTACCATCTGATATTGTTTGCCTAGCAGAGTGAAAAGAAGGTACCAAAAATTGTAATACTTGACTTAAATCATTTTGAGAGGAATTTGCTATATCTTGAGATGTTACTACCTCTATAGGTGAACTTGCATTAAAAAGAGATGTTGTTATAGATTTAGAATCAATACTTACCGCTTGATTAACTGGAAAACCTGTTTCTAATACAAAATCTATTTGCACATCTACACCTTCTATAACAGTTATAGTTTTTGAAATTGTTTTATACAATGTAAATGAAGCGGTCAATATATAATCACCTGGTGAAACTTTTAATGTATAATTACCAGAAACATCTGTAGTAGTTGATAAGCCCTCTCCTTCTATAAAAACACGAGCCCCTGGAAGGTTTCCAAACTGATCAGAGATATTTCCGTATACTTTTACTGTAGATTGGGCAAATCCAACACATACAAAAAGAAAAAAAAGAAAAACTGCTAGGGATAGTTTCTTTAACATTCTTACAATTATTTATTATCTATAAAACACTCCTTCTGGCAAATAAGAAAGTATCTCTTCTATAGAGTCATTTGAAAGCATTTTTCTATGAATTACTATAATATTATCTAACATTCTAATTTTCTCCAAATCTGTACTATTCAATTCAACTCCCATCATAATAGCTATCAATGGTTTTTTTTGAGCATACACTTCTAATTCTTGGATTTTTTCTAAAAATTCAAACCCATTCATTACTGGCATATTAATATCTAAAAAGATTAAATCAGCTACTTCTTCATTTTTTATATCATTTATAGCGTCTAATCCATTTGTCTTTACAGCAACTTCTCCTTCAAAACCATATTTTTTTAAAAATTGCTTATTAAAGAAGTTAGTAGCTTTATTATCATCTACAAGCAGTATTTTATTTATTCTATTTTTCATCCGAAACCATGGTTAGATTCTGTAACTTTCATAAACTTTTGCATTACAGTATTTAAAATATCTAAATTGATTGGTTTGTTTATATAATCAAGCAAGTTCTTATTCTCTTTATATCTATTAATATCATTAGGTTCTGATGAAGTAGAAAGAATCACGACTTTAATTCCTTTGGTAATCTCTTCCGGCAGATTATGAAACTCATTTAAAAACTCCCATCCATTCATAGCTGGCATATTAATATCCAAAAAGATAATATCTGGCTTTAGATTATCTGTTGATGCGTAAGAAGTTAAATAGTCTAGTCCCTCCATACCGCTCTGAACCGTAATTATTTTTTTAAAATAACCATAGTTATTAGCAATACGTTCATTGAAGAAATTTGTTGCTTTATCATCATCAATGAATAACACGCATTTTGATTTTTTTATCATTTAGGGAAAATAAAAAATATTAAATGTTATTTATTCAAAGTGCTAATTTATGATTAATTATGCACTTTATCATACTTTTTTTGCTTTTTATCGACAAAATATGCTTTTTACCTAAAATATACGTGCTATATACACTAAAATACTTCAAGAAATTGATTCTAAAAAAGCAAACAAAAAAACTCAATAATCCTTTTTATTAAGATTATTGAGTCTTTACAATACCCTATACGCTTATTTATTCTTTATGAGCAATCTTTTTTTGGTGATTAATTGATTCCTGATGTATTGCTTTAAATACTTTAAGAATAAATTCTTCACTCAAGTTATTCTGTTCTCCTTCAAGAATCATTTTACCTAGAATTTCATTCCAACGCCTTGTTTGTAGTATCGCTACATTATTTTCTTTTTTAAGATGTCCTATTTCATCAGCAATTTTCATACGTTTCCCTAATGATTCAATAAGTTGATGATCTACCACATCAATTTGTGTACGTAATGTATTAATCTTGTTATTATATTCTACTTCACTTCCTTCTATTTTTCTAATTTTAAGATCAATCATCATCTGGATGAGTGTATCTGGTGTAATTTGTTGTGCGGCATCACTCCAAGCATTATCAGGGTCATAATGCGTCTCTACCATAAGGCCATCATAATTTAAATCTAGAGCAGTCTGACTTAGATCATGAATAATATCACGACGTCCTGCAATATGAGATGGATCAAGTATTAACGGAAGATCTGGAAAACGGTTTTGAAGATCAATAGCTATTTGCCATTCTGGATTATTTCTATAACGAGTCTTCTCATACGTAGAAAAACCTCTATGTATTACTCCTAAATTTTTAATATCTGCAGTATAAAAACGCTCTACGGCACCTAACCAAAGTGGCAAATCTGGATTTACTGGGTTTTTAATAAGCACTGTTTTATCTGTTCCTTTAAGAGCATCTGCAATATCTTGAACTATAAAAGGAGACACTGTTGTACGAGCTCCAATCCATAAAATGTCAACATCGTGTTGTAATGCAAGTTCAACATGGTGAGGATTTGCTACTTCTGTAGTTGTAAGCATTCCTGTTTCTTCTTTGGCTTTTTGCAGCCATTTTAAACCTAATGCCCCAACACCTTCAAAATTACCTGGACGTGTACGTGGTTTCCAAATACCTGCGCGTAGTACTGTTGCATCCGTATCTTTAAGTTGATGTGCAATCTTTAACACTTGTGCTTCTGTCTCTGCACTACAAGGTCCTGCAATAACAAGTGGATGATCTAAGTTAAAAGCATTCAACCAATTTCTAAGTTCTTTCTTATTTTCCATGATGGTACAAATTTATGCCAATCTAGGCTTATTCTATTCCTTTTAATATTTCTTTAATATGATTTGTCTTTTTCATCTCTTGATATATTCCAGTAAAGTTTTCTTCCCTCATTAATTCTCTAAAGTGTTCAAGATTTGCAATATATTCTTCTAGTGTTTCTAAAATATTTTCTCTATTCTGTTTAAATATAGATGTCCAGGTTGTAGGGTTACTTTTTGCCAATCTCACAGTAGAAGCAAAACCACTTCCCGCCATATCAAAAATATCTCGCTCATTTTTTTCCTTATCAATCACTGTCTTCCCTAGCATAAAAGAACTTATATGAGAAAGATGTGATACATATGCAATATGCTTATCATGTGAAACTGGATCCATATATCGTATGCGCATACCTATAGATCGAAACAGATTTAATGCTTTTTCTTGCAATTTAAAACTTGTTTTTTCTACTTCACATATAATATTAGTCTTCCCTTTATACAAATCTCTTATAGCTGCTTTAGGGCCTGAAAACTCTGTTCCAGCAATAGGATGACATGCTAAAAAATTTCTTCGTTTTTCATGAGTAGCTACACATTGGCAAATTGCTGCCTTAGTCGATCCCACATCTATTACTAACGCATTATCATCTATACGATCCAATACTTTAGGTAATACTTTTGTAGCAACATCTACAGGAATAGAAAGTACTACCAAATCGGCTTCTTGTATCGTCTCTATACTACCTTTCTCATCTATCAATCTTATAGCTATTGCATCAATAATATGAGTAGACATTGTATCTATTCCAAAAATACGCGCTTTAGGATAGTGTTTACGTAAATCTTTTGCAAGAGATCCTCCTATAAGTCCAACTCCTATAATGTATATCTTTTTCATGTGTTCTTTTTCTTTATACGCTTTTGTACTTCGACTAGTTCAATATAAACTTCACTTTCGTAAAAGCATATTTAAAATCGGTTAATTGCTTTTTGTATTTCCTCTTCTGTCACACACAAACTAAATCGAATATATCCTTTTCCTTGTGTTCCAAATATGATTCCTGGTGTTATAAAAATGTGTTTTTCATACAATACAGTATTTATAAAATCTTCGGCATCTATTCCTTCAGGAAGTTTTGCCCACACAAATAACCCAACACTATTTGTATCATAAGTACACTTCAACTTCTGAGCAAGATCATATATCAATTGGCGACGCTTTTTATATATTTCATTTACAGAATCAAACCAAGAAGCATCTAGTGATAATGCAGCAATAGCTCCTTTTTGTATACCATAAAACATCCCACTATCCATATTGGATTTTACTTTAAGAATATGATTGATATAACTAGTATTACCTACCACCATACCTACACGCCATCCCGCCATATTAAAAGTCTTACTCAATGAATTTAGTTCAAGAGCCACATCTTTGGCTTCCTCAATATCCAATATAGATTTAGGTTTTTCATTAAGAATAAAACTATAGGGATTATCGTTTATAATAAGTATTGAATGCCTTTTCGCGAAAGCGATTAATTCTTCAAAAAAACCATCTCTAGCTTTTGCTCCGGTAGGCATATGAGGGTAATTCACCCACATTATTTTTACTCGACTAAGATTTTGTTGTGCTAATAATTCAAGATTAGGTAACCAATTATTAGTAGCATTTAAATCATAAGATACAGGAACAGCACTTACCAATTTTGTCACTGCACTATAGGTAGGATATCCAGGGTTAGGAATTAAAACTTCATCCCCAGAATTAAGGAAGGCCATACTAATATGCATAATACCTTCTTTAGAACCCATTAACGGTAATACTTCTGTTTCTGAATCTAATGTGACTTCATATTGTTTTTTATAAAAGTGAGATATGGCTTGTCTAAACTCTGGTATTCCAGTGTAACTTTGGTATTGATGTGCTTTAGCATCTTTTAATCCATTTTCTAAAGCTTTGACTACTACTTCTGGAGCTGGAAGATCAGGATTTCCTATTCCCATATTTATGATAGGATGTCCTGCTACTGAAAGCGCACGCACTTCTTTAAGCTTATTCGAAAAATAATACTCTTTTGTCTCGTGTAATCTATTTGCAGGATGAATCATTTTTTTTGGTTTTTATATTCATCTAATACTTTAAAATCTGTAGTCATAATCTGTAATATTTTTTTAGCTTTTTCATAATCTTCGTAGATATCAAAAGTGACATCTACAAAAAATGCATATTCCCAAGGTGTTTCTATAATTGACATAGATTGTATTTTGGTTAAATTCAATTTACAATCTACTCATCACATTTAAAATAGCAGCTAAACTTCCTCTTTTATGATCTGTGGTAAAGCATAAAGAAGCTTTATCACAATGTATATTTTCTTGTTTTTTTTCTGTATTTAAAATAAAAAAACGAGTTTCGTTGTTTTTTATCGTTTGTATCTGGACAGCTATAATTTCCAAATTATATATTTGAGATGCTGCTACACTCGCTATAACTGCTATTCCTTTAAGGTTTTTTTCTTGAATTTGTCTTGCAGTTCCTGCTGTATCTGTATCTTCAACTAATTTTATATGTGGATATCTATCAAAAAATGTACGGCATTGAATATGCGTCATGGGGTGTGACCATACTTCTTTAATATCACCTATAGATTGCCCTGGAAGACACATTAAATTGTGTTGTATATCTAAGTAATATTCTCCCTCAATTGTAAGATTATGGGTATTAACAAGTGCATAATTTGGCAAAATAGCTCCAGCAATTGAATTTTCAATAGCCATTACTACAGCACTTACGTGACCATTGATAAGTTGATCTACTAACATAGGAAAAGACATACATTCGGTCACAGGTATTTCTGGAGAATAAAATTCCTGAGCTACTTTATGATGAAAAGACCCTTGTACACCTTGAATTGCTATTTTCATACACGTATTATGCTATTAATAAATACATCTATAACGTTTTCTTTATTCTAAAAAAACAAAAAGTCCTGATAGTGATATCAGGACTTTTTAGAGTTTTTGAGTGTGTTTATTACAATCACTGTCCCGAATCCTTCTGCCCGAAGAAAAAGAAATAGTTATTCCAGTAATAAACGTTTGTAAACATTATGAATTGTTTAGGTGTAAAAATAGATAAAAAAGTAAGGCAATCAACATTATAGATTTATTTTTTTCCCTTTTTTTCAGTAGGTTCAATTCTCATATTAAAAACCAAATTTTAAAAATCTATAGATACATTATAAAATACGTATCGTTCTTATTCGTTAGATTTGTAAAAAGTCCCAAAGTATGTCTATTGTTGTCAAAAATATCACAAAAACGTACGATGCTCAAAAGGCATTAGACGCGGTTTCTTTTACATTAAACAAAGGAGAAATTGTTGGTTTTTTAGGCCCCAATGGTGCTGGCAAAAGTACCATGATGAAAATTTTGACTACATACCTAACGCCTACTGAGGGTATAGCATCAGTAAATGATTACGATACTATAAAGCAGACACAATATGTTCGTAAATCTGTAGGATATCTTCCTGAACATAATCCTTTATATCTAGAGATGTATGTAAAAGAGTATCTAGCTTTTAATGCACAGGTTCATAAGGTTTCAAAAGAACGTATTATAGAAGTAATTAAGCTTACAGGATTAACTCCAGAATCACATAAAAAAATAGGACAACTTTCTAAAGGATTTCGTCAACGTGTTGGACTTGCAAATGCATTATTACACGATCCGGAAGTATTGATACTTGATGAACCAACAACTGGACTTGACCCTAATCAATTATTAGAAATACGTAGTCTTATCACATCTATAGGGAAAGAAAAAACAATATTAATGAGCACTCATATTATGCAAGAGGTAGAAGCCATATGCGATCGAGTGATTATTATTAATAAAGGAAAAGTAGTTGCAGACAGGAAATTACAAGACCTTAGAGAAGGGCAACAGCAAACAGTTATTGTAGAATTTGATTATCGAGTAGAAACGGTTGCTCTAGAGCGATTAGATCATGTTGTTTCTGTAAAAAACACTCATGATTTCATCTATGAAATCATTTTTAAAGGAAAAGAAGATATGCGCTCAAAGGTATTTGATTTTGCGCACGACAATGAACTTAAAATCTTACAACTTAATCAGAAAAACGCAAGCTTAGAGGGACTGTTTTTAGAACTTACTTCAAATACCAACAACAAAAATTAGGAAACACTTAAAATATTATTATGACGCTATTACGTTATTTTAATGTTTTTAAGAATCTTAAATTATCACTAGTTTTTCTAGTAATTAGATGGTTATACTTTTAACCCGAATAGCTATGTACTAATTAAGAGTTGATTTAATATTAACTTTCTA
>CAYYSK010000034.1:0-20431 GCA_964474345.1 uncultured Flavobacteriaceae bacterium | reverse complement strand
ATTAAAAAACAGTTTCAGCAATGGCTTTGATGTTATCACTTTTTCCCATAGAGTAATAATGCAATACTGGCACTCCTGCTTTGATCAATTCTTTACTTTGGGCAATACTCCATTCTATTCCAACTTGACGTATCGCTTCTGTCGTTTTACATTTGATTACTTCTTTTACAAGAGTATCTGGCATATCTACACTAAAACGTTGCGGAATCAGGTTTAACTGTTTTTTTGTAGCCAGCGGTTTTAATCCTGGAATAATAGGTTTTGTGATTCCTGCTTCGCGGCATTTTGCAACAAAGTCAAAATATTTCTGATTATCAAAAAACATTTGTGTCACTACATATCCTGCTCCTGCATTCAATTTTTTCTTTAGAAAATGAAGATCACTTTCTAAACTTGGTGCTTCTAAATGCTTTTCAGGATATCCAGCAACTCCTATACAGAAATTGGTCTCTGCACTATTCAATAAATCTTCATCAAGATATTTCCCTTGATTTAAATCCATAATCTGCTCTACCAGATCTTGTGCATAAGCATTTCCATCTTTATTTGGTTTAAAATATGTTTCACTTTTTACAGCATCTCCTCTCAATGCCATCACATTTTCTATTCCTAGAAAATCCATATCAATCAGGAAGTTTTCTGTGTCTTCTTTTGTAAACCCACCACATAGAACGTGAGGTACTGCATCTACTTGATATTTATTTTGAATAGCTGTACATATCCCTACAGTTCCGGGGCGTTTACGAACTATTTTTTTTTCTAACAATCCATCTGGACGTTCTTTATAAACATATTCTTCTCTATGGTAGGTCACATCAATAAACGGAGGGTTAAACTCCATTAATGGATCTATATGTGAAAAAATAGTATCTATATTTTGACCTTTTAAAGGTGGTAATATTTCAAAAGAAAATTCTGTTTTTTTTGCTTTTATAGCATTTGCTATATGATCTCTTACTTTCATAATGTATCTCCGCAAAGGCGGGTATCTTATTAATATACCGTTATAGTATTATTTAATCTATTTTATCTTTTAATACCTTCTCAGCCTTTTACAAGGAGTGAAGTTTTCTTTTTTTTAATCTGCTATATTGGGTGCTAACCATTTTTCCGCTTTCGCGAAAGCAATCTCTTTACGGCTTGCAAAGTCTTTTACTTGATCTTCTTTTATTTTTCCCAATCCAAAATAACGTGCCTCTGGATGCGCAAAATAATATCCACTTACACTTGCAGCTGGCCACATAGCTAAACTATCAGTAAGTGTAACTCCAATCGTTTCTTTTACTTGTAATAACTCCCAAATAGTTTCTTTTTCTAAATGATCTGGACAAGCTGGGTATCCAGGAGCAGGTCTGATTCCTCGATATTTTTCTTTAATGAGTTCGTCATTTTCAAGAGTTTCATTATTTGCATATCCCCAATGTTTTGTACGCACTTCTTTATGAAGGTATTCTGCAAAGGCTTCAGCCAGACGATCGGCAAGTGCTTTGATCATAATTGCATTATAATCATCTAGAGCTTCTTCAAATTCGGTTGCTTTTTTTGCAGTTCCAAAACCTGTTGTCACACAAAAAACGCCCATATAATCTTGCAGTCCGCTTTCTTGAGGAGCAATAAAATCGGCTAATGCAATATTAGGTTTTCCCTTTGCTTTTTGAGACTGTTGACGAAGTGTTCTGAAAATCCTTCTCTGTCTTTTGGACATCTCTCCTCGAGAGAGAGAATTCTTCTCTTCTCTTGAGATAGTAACTTCAATATCATCATCGTTTATTGTGTTTGCTTCAAAGAGTCCAAAAGTAGCCTTGGCAGTAAGCCATTTTTCATCAAAGATTTTCTGTAGCATTTCTAGAGCATCAGCAAATAGTTCTGTCGCTTGCGTTCCAACGACTTCATCTGTTAGGATATTTGGATATCTCCCATGTAAATCCCAACTTCTAAAAAACGGCGACCAATCTATATACGGTTCAAGTACACGCAGATCTAGGCTTTCTATTATTTGTATTCCTAATTGTTTGGGTTTTACAATATCTTCCGTTTTCCAAGTAATTGGGAATTTATTGGTTCGCGCTTTCTCTATAGAGATATATTTCTTAATGCGTTGCCTGTTCTTAAAGCTTTCGCGAAAGCGGGTATATTCTTCTTTTAAATCGCTCTTAAAAGTAATTTTTGTGTCCTTTTGCAATAAATCGCCTACAACAGTAACTGCACGAGAAGCGTCGTTTACATGTACAATGGCATTCTCATATTCTGGGTCAATTTTTACAGCCGTATGTGCTTTACTCGTCGTCGCTCCTCCTATCAATACAGGAATTTCAATATCTTGACGTTGTAGCTCTTTGGCTAAGTACACCATCTCATCTAGAGATGGTGTAATAAGCCCGCTTAATCCAATCACGTCTACATTATTGTCTAAGGCAGCTGCGATTATTTTTTCTGGTGGCACCATCACGCCTAAGTCAATAATTTCATAATTATTACAGGCTAAGACCACACTTACTATATTTTTTCCAATATCATGCACATCGCCTTTTACAGTAGCCATGAGCACTTTCCCTGCGCTTTGACTTACACCTGCTGTTCCATTTTTAAGTTTTTCTTCTTCTATAAAAGGCAACAGATACGCAACTGCTTTTTTCATCACCCTTGCTGATTTCACTACTTGTGGAAGGAACATTTTTCCACTTCCAAAAAGATCTCCTACCACATTCATTCCTGTCATCAGATGTCCTTCAATTACTTGAATAGGAGCTGTTACTGATACCCGTGCTTCTTCTACATCTTCTACAATATATTTATCAATTCCTTTGACCAATGCTCTTGTAATTCTGCTTTGTACACTTTCTTCTCTCCAAGCTTCGGTTTCTTTTTCTGTAATTGTTTTTTGCCCAACGGTTTCTGCAAAATCCAATAATCGCTCGGTAGCATCTTCTCTTCTATTTAGAATAACATCTTCTACGTGTTCCAATAAATCCTTTGGGATATCATCATATACTTCTAAAAGTGATGGATTAACAATACCCATATTCATACCTGCTTCAATTGCATGATATAAGAAAACTGAGTGCATGGCCTCACGTACTGTATTGTTTCCGCGAAAGCTAAAAGAGACATTACTCACTCCTCCACTCACACTACAGTGAGGTAAATGGTTACGTACCCATCGCGTACCTTCTATAAAATCAATAGCATTAAGCTTATGCTCATCCATTCCTGTAGCAACAGGAAATATATTGAGATCAAAAATGATATCTTCTGGAGGAAAATGTACTTCATTCACAAGAATATCATAAGATCGTTTTGCAATCTCGATACGACGTTCATAGGTATCTGCTTGTCCTACTTCATCAAATGCCATAACAATTACAGCTGCACCGTACCTTTTGATACGTTTTGCTTGTTCTTTAAACTGTGCTTCCCCTTCTTTAAGACTGATAGAATTTACAACACATTTCCCTTGCACTACTTGTAACCCTGCTTCTATAATATCCCATTTTGAACTATCAATCATAATGGGAACACGAGCAATATCTGGTTCTGCAATGACTAAATTTAAAAACCGAACCATCGCTTCTTTTCCATCAATAAGGCCATCGTCCATATTGATATCTATAATTTGTGCGCCATTTTCTACTTGATCACGTGCAACCGCTAGGGCTTCATCAAATTTTTCTTCTTTGACAAGACGTAAGAATTTTCTTGAACCTGCTACATTGGTGCGTTCACCAACATTAATAAAATTACTTTCGGGAGTAATGATCAAAGGTTCTAGACCTGATAATTTTAAATATCTTGGAGCTTCTTTTGTCATATTACTATAGTTCTTGGGGTAACTCCTTCTACAATACTAGCGATTGCTTTGATATGTTCTGGTGTAGTACCACAACACCCTCCTACAATATTGACTAGATTTTTATCTATATATTTCTTAATCTGAACAGCCATCTCTTCAGGAGTTTCATCATACTCCCCAAAAGCATTAGGTAGTCCTGCATTAGGGTGTGCAGAGATTCCTACTTCTGTTCTAGAAGCAATAGCTTCCAAATGAGGTTGTAATTGTTTTGCTCCTAAAGCGCAATTAAACCCTACTGAAAGCAAAGGAATATGTTGAATAGAAATTAAGAATGCTTCTGCTGTTTGTCCAGAAAGTGTTCTTCCAGAAGCGTCAGTAATTGTACCACTAATCATCACAGGAACATCACTATTACGTTCTTCTTTTATTTCTTCTATGGCAAATAATGCTGCTTTTGCATTGAGTGTATCAAAAACAGTTTCTACTAATAAAATATCTACTCCTCCATCCAATAATGCTTCTGCTTGTTGTTTATATGCGATTCTTAGTTCATCAAAAGAAATTGCTCGATACCCAGGATCATTTACATCTGGAGACATGCTTGCTGTCTTATTAGTAGGTCCCATACTTCCCGCTACAAAACGAGGTTTATGCGGTTCCTTTTCTGTAAAGGATTGTGCTACTTCTTTGGCAATTTTCGCGGAAGCATAATTCAATTCATAAACGACATCTTCTAACTCATAATCTGCCATAGCAATTGTAGTTCCTGAAAATGTATTGGTCTCCACAATATCTGCCCCAGCTTCAAAATATTTATAATGCACCTCAGCAATTGCTTTAGGCTGAGTAATACTTAATAAGTCATTGTTTCCTTTTAAAGGAATATGGAAATCTTTAAAACGTTCTCCTCTAAAATCTTCTTCAGAAAATTTATACGCTTGTAGCATGGTTCCCATAGCGCCATCAAGGACAAGGATACGTTTTTTAAGGGCATTATATATTGTATTCATTCTTCTTTTCTAGTCTAATCATTATGCGTTTGAACTATTAAAAAGATGTATGTATCTAAGCTAAATTATAGCTTATGATAAAACAATTATATATCAAGAATAGGTATAGGTTTATCACTTTACGTGTGTTATCTATTCCTACAGTAGGATAGAACGTAGCACCTTCTTTCAAGAGAAAGGGTTGCTAAGGTTTCACAGGGTCTATTCCCTCCACCTTTCTTGATAACTTTTCAATATGTACTGAACTTTTATTACTGCAAATATTGCGATTCAAAAATGAATTATCCAAGCTTTATTAGATAAATTTTCTATAATATTTTAATATTATCACGCAAATAGAAAATAAATCTATAAAAAATAGATATTATAGATAAATTACAATTGCAATATGTATTAAAACAAAATTTGCATTGCTTCAAAATATTGAATTGCAATTTTCTGAGCACCTGATTGGTTATAATGGACGTTATCTGCATAATCTTCATCGGTCAAAATTGTAGACATATCCACTACTACAACTCTTGACTCTGATGTAGATTTAGTAATAGCTAGATTAGAAATAGCGTTATTAAAAGCAATATATTCTGATAGATTCATCGCATTACTCTCTTGAAAAGCTGTTGAGCCTGGGGCAATTTTCTCAATAAAAATAGTTACAGAATTATTAACTTCTTGAAGTTTATCTATAATACTGCTAATGTTTTGTATAGAATTATTAGCAGATACTCCTTGTACTAGATCATTTCCCCCAATTCCAAGCAATATTATATTTCCTACTATTGCTGGGTTATTAGCAATTAAAGTATCTAGTCTTTCTAATGCTTGATCTGCTCGATCTCCTCCCTTTGCTTCATGATTATTATCAAATGATATTTCTTGAAAATCTGGATATATTCTCTCGTCAAGCTTACTTCCAAAAAAATCTACATCTTTATTATTTTCTTTTAAGAGTTTCCACAATTCATATCTATAGCTTATAAAATCTGTTTCATGTCCTTCAACTCTAGAATCTCCAACAGGTAATATTTGAAATAGTTGTATGTTTTCTGGTAAGTCATCATCATTTTCACATCCTAAAAATGCAAAAATAACAATTAATAATAATGCATAATAACGTAAATTTAATTGCCCTAATTCTCTTCTTAATAAAATTTTCATTGTTTGTAAGTTCAATCTAACCTATAGATAACAGTTAGTAAAATTAATAACATAAATACTATACACTTACCTCACTAGGGAAGAGAGGTAATATGCGTTAATATATCTAATGTTAATAAAGCAGGGTCTTTATTAGCTATACAAATATGAAATTTATAAAAACAATGTATAATTTTAATGAAGTTGAAGAAATTAATCTACCTAATTTAATATACATTTTTGTAAAGTAATCATTATCGCACCACAGATAATATTGTATGCAAATATGATATTTGAGAACGAAATATCCAAATATTAAATTAAATTTCTTATAAATACTATTATTATTACTGGTTATAGATACCTGACGATAGATATCGATCACCTCTATCACAAATAATAGCAACGATTATTCCTTGATCTATTTGTTGGGCAACTTTTAAAGCAACTGCCACAGAACCACCACTACTCATTCCTGCAAAAATACCTTCTTCTCTAGCTAATCGCTGTGTCATAGCTGTTGCTTCTTGCTGACTTACTTCAATCACCTGGTCTACTTTACTACGATCAAAAATACTAGGTACATATTCTGGAGACCATTTTCTAATCCCAGGAATTTTAGAACCATCTGTAGGTTGTCCTCCAACAATTGTAATGTCGGTGCTTTTTTCTTTTAGGTATGTTGAAGTTCCCATTATGGTTCCAGTAGTTCCCATAGCAGATACAAAGTGTGTAATCTTGCCTTGAGTGGCTTTCCAAATTTCTGGTCCTGTAGTAGCATAATGTGCTTTCCAGTTATCATCATTCCCAAACTGATTAAGCATAAAATATCCTTTTTCATCTCGGTATTGATTTGCTACATCTCTCGATCCTTCAATACCTCTATCACCTCCAGTAAGAACAATCTCTGCCCCATAGGCTGCCATCGTTTGCACACGTTCTCCTGTAGCTGTTTCTGGCATAACAAGTGTGATTTTTAAATCCAATGTCGCTGCTACCATAGCTAGAGCAATACCTGTGTTTCCACTCGTAGCTTCTACAAGGTGATCTCCTTTTTTAATATCACCTCGTTCTAATGCTTTTGAGATCATATTAAAAGCTGCTCTATCTTTTACACTTCCTCCAGGGTTATTGCCTTCTAATTTTAAAAAGAGTTGTACTCCTTCTTTATTTAATAATCGTTGCGGAGCTACAAGAGGCGTATTTCCTATTTGTCCCGTAATCGGATTAATTTGCATAGCTGTTTCTTATTTTTGTTTTTATAGAGCTTTGATGACTCACAATTGTATTAGGAGGGATAGATTCTGTAATCCAAACATTAGCTCCTATAATACTATTTTTACCAATTGTAATATCTCCCCCTAAAATGGTGGCATTGGCATAAATCGTTACATGATCGTCAATAGTTGGGTGTCTCTTCACATTAGCTAGCTCTTTCTTTACTTGAACACCACCAAGTGTAACTCCTTGATAAATAGATACATGATTTTTAATTATAGCTGTTTGTCCTATCACAATACCTGTAGCATGATCTATAAAAAAAGAATTTCCTATTCGAGCTCCTGGATGAATATCTGTTCCTGTGACTCCATGTGCATACTCACTCATCATGCGAGGCAAAATTTGCACTCCCATGGTAAGTAATACGTGACTCATTCTATAAATTGCAATAGCATAAAATCCTGGGTATGCTAAGTATACTTCTTTAATACTAGAAGCCGCTGGGTCTTTATCAAAAGCTGCTTGCGCATCTAGTTCCAATTTTTTTTGAATTTCTGGAAATTGCTTAATAAAAACATCCCAAGTCTCTTCGCTATCTACAACATTTAATGTTTCTAATATATATATAAACTGTTTTTTGACATTTTGAGATTGTACACTCTCTACATTTGTAATTTCGTAAAGGCTATAGAATAATTCTCTTGTAAATGCTTCTACTTCACATTTAAGTCGTAATGGCCAGTTATGAGTCGAGTCCATGAATTCGTCTTAGTTTTTAAACTTCTTGAGCTAATGTTAGTTTTAATCCGTCGAGACGTTCTGTAATAGGAATCTGACAACTTAATCTGCTATTATCCTGTACGTGAAATGCTTCTGCAAGCATAGCATCTTCATCGTACTCCATCTCATTAAGTTGATGATCAGATGTAATATAACATTGACAAGAAGCACACATAGCCATCCCTCCACAAACGCCAATAGTTCCTTCTGGAGCTAGTTCATAGGAACGAACTATTTCCATTAAATTCATGGCCATATCTGTAGGAGCTAGCACTTCATGTTGTACTCCTTCTCTATCTGTGATATATACTTTTATATCTTGCATATCTCAAGTACTTAGACGATTGCTTTTACAATAGCTTTCGGCGCTTCCTTTTTTGTTCCATCAAAACCTTCTACACCGCCCACCGTTGTGTACTTCATGACATATTTTTTTTCTGGAAAAATACGTTTATATGCGCTTTGACACATTAATGTAGCTTCATGAAAACCACAAAGAATTAGCTTTAATTTACCTGGATATGTATTTACATCTCCTATAGCATATATACCAGGAATATTTGTTTGATAATCTAATGTATTATCTACTTTGATCGCATTCTTTTCTATTTCTAATCCCCAATCACCAATAGGCCCTAATTTTGGCGAAAGCCCAAATAATGGGATAAAATGATCTGTATCTATTATAAACGGATCTTCTCCTTTCTTCTCAATAACAACTCCCGTCACTTCATCTTCTCCTAGTATTCCTTTAATTTCGGCTGGAGTAATTAAATTAATCTTTCCTAGGTTTTTAAGTTCTTGTACTTTTTCTACAGAATCTAACGCTCCTCTAAATTCATTACGCCTATGTACTAATGTTACTTCACTAGCTACATCTGTTAAGAAAATACTCCAATCCAGTGCTGAATCTCCTCCTCCAGCAATTACCACTTTTTTATCTCTATATATTTCAGGATCTTTAATAATATATTCTACCCCTTTGTCTTCATATTTTGAGATTTCTTCCAGTTGTGGTTTACGAGGTTCAAAACTTCCTAAACCTCCTGCAATAGCAACTATTGGTGCATGATGTTTTGTTCCTTTATTTGTTGTTACTATAAACGTTCCATCATCTAATTTTTTAATAGTTTCAGCACGCTCTCCTAATGTGAATTGAGGCTCAAATGGTTCAATTTGTTTCATTAAATTATCTACTAAATCACCCGCCAATACATCTGGAAACCCAGGGATGTCATAGATAGGTTTTTTAGGATAAATTTCTGCGCATTGTCCGCCTGGAATAGGTAATGCATCTATGAGGTGACATTTTAATTTTAATAGTCCTGCTTCAAAAACAGTAAACAATCCCGTAGGCCCTGCTCCAATTATTAATATATCAGTTTTAATCATTTTTTATGCTTCTTTTTTTTCTACTAATCCTTTGGTAAACTCATTTAAGGTTTCAACTTTTTCTTCAAAATCGCCTTTGATAGTTTTCCTATATTCATTTAAATTTTGAACCAAATCATCTATTCTATCTGGTATCACTTCTTCAAAAAATTGACGTAATCGTTTTGCTGTCGTAGGTGATTGTCCATTTGTAGATATTGCTACTTTGACATGCCCTTTAGTCACAATGCCTCCCATATAAAAATCACAATATGGAGGATTATCTGCTACATTTACCAGCTTATCTCTCTTTCTACAATGATTATATACTTTAATGTTTACTTTAGGTTTATCTGTTGTGGCAATCACAATATGTTTTCCCTTAAGTAATTTCTTTGTGTATGTACCATCTAGCATTGTTACTCTATGCTCTTTTGCAAGCTTGATAGTTTCTCCTCTATACATGGGTGAAATCATTGTAACTCTGGCATCTGGACTTGATTTTAACAAGAATCGCAATTTTTCTTCGGCTACATTTCCGCCTCCAACAATAAGTACGTGTAGATTACGTACTTTCAAGAAAACAGGGTACAATGTATTGCGCTCTTCTCCTATTGATTTTACAATTTGATGATTAGGCATAGCGTAATTCTTTATAAGATGGTTGTTCTTGTAACATCTCAATATTTTTAGATAGAGTACTTCGATCTTCTACTACTTTCCCTATCACGATAATTGCTGGTGATGATAATTGTTTTTCTTCTACTATTTTTTCTATAGTATCTATGGTACCAAAGCCCGTTTTTTCATCTTCTCGTGTTCCGTTCTGGATAATGGCTACTGAGGTTTCTCCTTTGCCCGCTTTCGCGAAAGCGGAAATAATTTCGCTTAATTTACTCATTCCCATAAGGATAGCAACAGTAGCATTGGATTGTGCTGCCAATGCTACATCTTTTGAAATTGTATGTCTTTTTGTAGTTCCTGTAATGACCCAAAAACTTTCTGCACTTCCTCTTTTTGTCAAAGGAATTCCTTGATATGCAGGTGCTGCTAATGCAGACGATATACCAGGAACCATAGCCGTTTCAATGCCATGCTCTCTTACGATATCTAATTCTTCTGATCCTCTTCCAAAGATAAATGGATCTCCTCCCTTCAGACGTACTACAGACCCACAACTCAAAGCTCTATTTATAATAAGGTCATTTATTTGTTCTTGTTGATAGGCATAACACCCTTTACGTTTTCCAACAAAGATTTTTTCTGCATTAGGTGCATATTCTAATAATACAGGATTGACTAATGCATCATATAATACAACGGCTGCTGTCTCTAATGCTTTGATCGCTTTAAGTGTAATCAAATCTGGATCTCCTGGACCTGCGCCAACTACGGTTAATTTTGGTGTTTTCATTGTAATTACGATACCAATTCTGCTACTCGGTATGCTCTAGCTTTTTGCAGAAATTGTACTGCGTTTTTACTATAACTTGTTGCAAACTCCTCGCTTGGAGCATATTGTTGAATCTGGTAGATTAACTCACTAAAAGAGGTTCCTAAAGAAATTTTATCTGTGGTTACATACAATTCATCAAATTGTTTTACGATCCCAGCTTGTGTATTGGTACGCTGTCCATCTGATATAAGGATTGCTTTGGCTGCATTAATTAATGCACTATACGCATAATAAATTGCATTAGAGTATACTTTATCATTGATCGCTTTTTCTGCATTCTCGATTTTTTCTTCACATTCTAAAAAGAGTGTTTCGATAAGATCAATAACAACACCAGCACATTCTCCTACACCAATAGCCTTTACATACTTTTCTTCTTCTCCCCAGTCTATAAAATCTTCTTGTGTAAGGTTATCCACACTAGACAAGTCAGTTAATAGTTCGTAGAAGTATTTTTCGCCCTGAGCAGCATAATACTTTTGAAATGTTTGATTTCCAGCATTTGCTTCAAAATCTCTAAGGATTCTACGTAATGCTTCAGGTCCTCTTCTGCTAGGTATTTTTACTACTTTATCAGCAAAAATGCCTTGGCCATTTCCATTATTTCCGCCTCCTAATAGCACTTGCAATGCAGGAGCAGTCAATTTATCTTTTGTGCGTACAGACATTCCCTGAAAGCCTATGTTTGCCATATTATGTTGCCCACAGGCATTCATACATCCACTAATCTTAATTACTAGATCTTCGTTTTCTAAATAATGAGGGAATTCTGTTTTAAGTACACGTTCTAATTCTTCGGCAATTCCGGTACTACTTGCAATCCCTAAATTACAAGTATCGGTGCCAGGACATGCCGTAATATCTACTGCTTTATTATAACCAGCTTCCGTAAATCCAAGTTTTTTAAGTTCTTGATAAAAGAATGGGATAAGATCTTCTTTTACAAATGGAATCACAATATTCTGACGTAAAGTCAATCGTACTTCACTTGCTGCATATTCTTGTACAAGGTCTGCTAATAAACGTGCTTTATCTGTATAAAAATCTCCTAACAATACTTTGATTCCTATAGCTACATATCCTTCTTGTTTTTGAGGAATAACATTGGTAGTCTTCCAAGTTTCAAAAGTTGTAACATCTTTTATAGTTACCTCAGGTGTTTCTACTTCTACAGGAGTTGTCTCTGGATATGAAGTCACATCAATAGGTACTATATCTTGTGAGATTGCTTTTTGTTCTGACTCAACAAGTTCTTTAAATGCTTCAAGTCCTATATCTTTTAATAAAAACTTAAGTCGAGCTTTTGCTCTACTTCTACGTTCTCCATAACGATCAAAAACACGAATCACCCCTTCCATCAAAGGAATGATTTTATCTGAAGGCAAGAAATCATACAATACATCTGCATGTCTAGGTTGCGAACCTAATCCTCCAGCAAGCATTACTTTAAATCCTCTGATTCCATCTTCGATTTTTGCAATAAATCCTAGATCGTGCATATAGGATAATCCAGTATCTCTATCTGATGAAGAGAAGGATACTTTAAACTTACGTCCAAGTTCCTGACCAATAGGGTTTCTTAAAAAGAATTTAAAAATCGCATCTGCATAGGGAGATACATTAAACGGTTCTTCTGGATCTATACCAGCTAACTCGGATGCTGTTACATTACGCACTGCATTTCCACAGGCTTCTCTTAATGTGATATCATCTTTTTCTAATTGCGCCCATAATTCTGGAGTACGATCAAGGTCTACATAATGTATCTGAATATCTTGACGTGTTGTGATATGTAATCTACCTCTAGAATATTCATCAGACACTTCGCTTATTCTATGTAATTGCGCACTTGATACTTTACCGTATGGTAATTTAATACGTATCATCTGTACACCAGCCTGGCGTTGCCCATACACACCACGTGCTAGACGAAGACTTCTAAATCGTTCTTCATCTATCTTTCCTTTATGAAAAAGTTCAATTTTATCTGCTAATTCGATAATGTCTTTTTCGACGATAGGATTCTCTATTTCTGTTCTAAAACTTTGCATTCTTTTTCTTTTTTATAGTGCCTTCTTTCCCAAAAAGACTGTATTGCTTCTCATAGCATTTGCGAAGCATTTTTATATACTATATTATTCTACAAATCCTACCCCTGAGGTTGCATGTGTTTGTGCATCTATAAGGATAAATGATCCTGAGATTTTATTTCTGATATATGGATCATAGGCCAAAGGTCTACTTAATAACAAGTGCACTTTACCTACTTCATTTAATTTTAATGATTGTGCTGTATCATCCTGGCCAGAGAAATCAGTATAAATTACATTAGACACTTCTTTGATCTTAGCCAGTACTCTGTTGCTCCCGCTTTGTAAATAATACTGGGTGCCTGCTTGTAATTCTTTGGTATCCATCCAGCATATCTTAGCTTCTAATTGCTTCCCAATAGAAGGTCTTTCTTCTGTTTTAACAAGCATATCCCCTCTACTGATATTAAGTTCATCTTCTAAGGTTATAGTACAAGAACTCCCTCTTCCTGCTTTATCAAATTTTTCATCAAAAAAGTATATTTCTTTTACTTTTGATGTCGTAAGTGAAGGTAGTACTGTCACTTCATCACCTACAGAAAGATCATCTCCATAAATCTTTCCTGCATATCCTCTAAAATCATGAAAATCTGCTTGTTTAGGGCGAATGACCATCTGTACAGGAAAACGCATTTGAGATTGCTCATACACATCTTGGGCTTCTAATTGTTCAAGATGGTCTAGTATCGTATTCCCTTGGTACCAAGGTGTATTTTCTGAAACTGTTACTACATTATCACCCTGCAACGCACTGACAGGAATAAAAGTGATATTTTGTCCTTTATACTCACTTTTATCTATCATTTTTTGAAAATCTGCTTTAATATCTTCAAATACAGACTCTGAAAAATTAACCAAATCCATTTTATTAATCGCAACAATAATGTCTTTAACACGTAATAGGTTATTGATAAAAAAGTGACGATAGGTTTGCTCAATAACTCCTTTACGAGCGTCTACAAGAATAATAGAAGCTTGAGAAGTAGACGCTCCTGTTACCATATTACGAGTATATTCTATATGTCCAGGAGTATCTGCAACTATATAACTTTTTGTTTTTGATGAAAAATAAATATGCGCGACATCTATTGTAATTCCTTGCTCTCTTTCTGCAACAAGTCCATCAGTTGCAAGTGAAAAGTCTAGGTAATCAAAACCATTGGCTTTGCTCTTTGCTTCTATGGCCTCTAGTTTATCGGTTGTTAATGATTTTGTATCATATAGAATTCTCCCAATCAAGGTACTTTTCCCATCATCTACACTGCCTGCTGTTGCTATTTTTAATACTTCCATATGTATATGTTGTGTGATTAACACTTTTCTTTTAATTCTGTATACGTTTTCGTATTTCGGCAAGCTCAGCTAAGTATAAACTTCACTTGCTTGAAAATGTACTTTTAAAAATATCCTTGTTGTTTTCTTTTTTCCATAGCGGCCTCTGATCGTTTGTCATCGATACGAGCACCTCGTTCTGAAATTGTAGAAGCTCTTATCTCTTCTACTACTTTCTCAAGTGTTGTAGCACTTGACAATACCGCAGCTGTACAAGACATATCTCCTACAGTTCTGAATCGCACTAAGCGTTCCTCTACTACCTCATCTTCTTCTCTATATACGGCATCATCTGATGACCAGATCATACCATCTCTTATAAATGTCTCTCTCTTATGAGCAAAATAAATAGATGGGATTTCTATTTTTTCTTTTGCTATATAACTCCAAACATCAAGTTCTGTCCAATTACTTATAGGAAATACTCGTACATTCTGTCCCAAACTGATCCTACCATTAAGGTGATCAAAAAGTTCTGGACGTTGATTTTTTTCATCCCATTGTCCAAAATCATCGCGTACTGAAAAAATACGTTCTTTGGCTCTCGCTTTTTCTTCATCTCTACGAGCGCCACCTATAGCTGCATCAAATTTAAATTCATCTAAAGCATCAAGAAGTGTTGTTGTTTGTAAACTATTACGACTTGCATATTTCCCTTTTTCTTCTACTACTTTTCCTTGATCTATAGCATCTTGTACATAGCGTACAATAAGCTCTACTCCTAATTCTTTTACGAGTTTATCTCTAAAAGCAATCGTCTCAGGGAAATTATGTCCAGTATCTACATGTAATAATGGGAATGGAATTTTACCCGGATAAAATGCTTTTTGAGCTAGACGCACAAGTGTAATAGAATCCTTTCCTCCAGAAAAGAGTAATACAGGTCTTTCAAATTGTGCAACTACTTCTCTAAATATATATATCGCTTCACTCTCTAGCGGATTCATCCCTAGTGTTGTTGCTTGGTCAAAGACTGTATTTATTCTTAAAGTATCAATCATTTCTATATGATTATTAATTTCCTTTTTTTATTATTTTAATTACTATGTAAACCACACTCGCGATGCTCTAGCACCTTGGTAGGATCTATATAGTCAAACTCATTTGGCAGTGCATTTTCTTCTAGATATACATCAAGTTCTATATCACTGTAGTAATAAAATGGACTTACTTTAATAACATTATTCTTATCTAAACTTACAATGTCTAATGAATCACGCAGAGTTGTTTGTCCTTTTCTCAAATTGGTAAACCACACATCGGGTTGTAGTTCTTTCATGGCTCTTTTAAAAGGTTCTAATTTTACCTGCTCTGTAAAAACTGCATGCGCAGGATCATTTATGTCAGGAACACCTATTGTCACTGAACGATGTGCTACTGTTTGTTTAGGAACATATAATTGCACTTGTAAGTTTAATTTCTGTATGAGCGCTTCGGCATGCTTATATGTAGCCGTTGTATTATATCCAGAATCGCACCATACAACAGGTATTGTTTCGCTAGCATGTACACATGCATATAATATAGCTGCTTCATACGGTCTAAAATTTGTAGTTACAATAGGATTACTACCATATTCAACTGCCCATTTACAAATTTCTAATGGTGTTTTATTTCGCAATTCTTTGTTGATGTTTATTAACTCTTCTTGTGTCATATCTCTGTCTTTTCCTAAACTTATTTTCCCCATTTTATAACATTCCAGATACGCTCATGAAAAAAGTATAGAATCATTTTTGTTACAAAATCTATAGATGCTATAGATGTTGCAATTCCTATTTCTCCGGTGAGTACATAAGACACTATAAGCGTATCTAATGTTCCTATAAACCTCCAGCTTAATGCTTTTACAACACTACGAATAGGTTTTTCTGAAGATTTCACCTCCTTATAAGAGGTCTCTTTTGATTTATTTTTTGTAAAAATGAGTTGATCTAAAATCATAATTTATTTTAAAAACCTATAATCCTATAGGATTACTAGGATAATAGAATAGCAAATTTAAAATTTATAATCATCCAGCTATCTTAAAATTTTCAATTTTTATGTTAAAGTTTAAAAATTACTGAATTTTATTCAAAGATTTCGCAATGTCTTCAATGATATCATCTATATGTTCAAGGCCTACAGATATACGAATTAAGCCATCTGTAATACCTACATTAAAACGTTCTTCTTTACTTAATTTTCCATGTGTTGTGCTAGCAGGATGACTCACAATAGTCCTTGTGTCGCCTAGGTTTGCTGTTAATGAACACATATGTACATGATCTAAAAATGCACGGCCACTTTCTAGTCCTCCTTCTACTTCTATTGTAACGATATTTCCTCCGAGTTTCATTTGTTTTTTAGCAAGTTCATAATGTGGATGTGACTCTAAAAATGGGTACCTTACTTGATGTACTTTTGGATGCTTTTCTAACCAAGCAGCTAATTTTAGTGCATTTTCACAATGTTTTTCTACTCGAACGGCTAATGTTTCTAAACTTTTAGATAATGTCCAAGCATTAAATGGAGATAATGCAGGTCCTGTAATTCTAGCAAAACGATATACAGTATCTATTAGATTTGCTTTTCCAACAGTTACACCTCCCATAACACGTCCTTGGCCATCTAATAATTTTGTTGCTGAATGGATGACAATATCTGCTCCAAATTTTATAGGTTGTTGTAAGTAAGGAGTTGCAAAACAATTATCTACAATAAAGATTAAGTTGTGCTTTTGCGAAAAAGCACTTAACAACGCTAAATCTACAATATCAGTAGCGGGATTTGTAGGAGATTCTACATATAAAATCTTTGTTTCCGGTTGTATTAATTTTTCTAAAACATCCAGTTCATTTACATCAAAATAGGTGTGCGTAATATTCCATTTTGGAAAGTATTTTGTGAATAACGTATGTGTATTTCCAAAAATAGATCGTGCAGAAAGTACGTGATCTCCACTATCTAATAATCCTGCAAATGTGCTAAAGATTGCCGACATTCCTGTAGCAAATGCATGTCCTGCTTCTGCACCTTCTAATGCGCAAATTTTTTGCACAAATTCGTAATTATTTGGATTGGTGTATCTACTATAGATATTACGTTGTTTTTCTTCTGCAAAAGAAGCTCTCATTTCTTCTGCGTCATCAAACACAAAACTCGATGTAAGATACATAGCGGTTGCATGTTCTTTATATTGAGATCGCTCTGTTTGTAGTCGTATTGCTTGTGTTTCTGGATTCGAATAACTCATTATTTATCTTTTCTTTATTTTTTAATTCAGGCTTTGTGCTACTTTTAAAATATCACTTAAAACACCTCTAGCTGTTACCGCTTTTCCTGCTCCGGCTCCTTGAATCACTAAGGGCTGCTCTCCATAAGACTCCGTATAAATTTCAAAAAGAGCATCAGCTCCTTTTGTTTGACCCAGAGCAGTAGTATTAGGTTCTTGTATAAGTTTTACTTCAAGGTGTCTAGTCTTCACATCTAGTTCTCCTATATGACGCAGTACTTCGCCTTTTTCCAACTTCTTTTTATTCATTTGAAAAATGGGATCTAGTTTCTGTATGTTTTGTTGGAATTCTTTTATCGTTGTTTTCCCATTTAAGATAGATGGGACAAGTGATTGCACTTGTACATCCTCTACCTCTTTCTCAACGCCTAATTCTCTTCCTAATATGAGCAATTTGCGCGCTACATCTTTTCCTGAAAGATCTTCACGCGCATCTGGCTCTGTAAGCCCTAAGGCGTCAGCTTCTAGTAGGATTTCTGAAAAAGCTTTTTCTTCTTTTGAAAAGGTGTTAAACAGGTAACTTAATGACCCTGAAAACACTCCTCGTATTTTATATATTTCTTCTCCACTTTGATGCAAATTTCTAATAGTTTCTATCACTGGCAATCCTGCACCTACATTAGTTTCATAATGAAATTGTTTCTTATGTATAATAAGTGCATTGCGTAGTTCTTGATAAAATTCATAAGACAATGTATTAGCAATTTTATTTGCTGTCACAATATGAAATCCTTCTTGAATAAATAATAGATAATTATCTACAAATGTGGGACTCGCCGTAACATCCACTACCAATAAGTTTTCTAGAGAGTTTGCTTTCGCGAAAGCGAATACATCATCTATCTCATAGGGGCTGGAATTCTCTTTAAAAACATCTTGCCAAGGTAAATTTGTTATATTATTCTTTACCAAAAGCTGTTTTGAATTTGCAATAGCAAAAAGATTGATTTTTGGTTCTGTTGTTTTGATATTAAAATCGCTTATTTGCTCTACGAGGGTACTCCCTACATTTCCTATTCCGAAAAGAGCAATATTTATAATTGATGACATAATACGTTTGAAAATATAGGTTGGACAATAGCTGATAATTGGTCATATTCTATTAAGAAAGCATCATGTCCATGAATAGATTGTATCTCATGATAATGACTTTGTACACTAACACTTTTTAATAATTGATGTGTATTATATATAGGTTCTGGATAAAACAGGCCATCAGAATCTATAGCAACAAGATGTACCGTACTTTTTATGTTTTTTAAAATCTTATGTATCTCTCCTCTACCTTCAGTTATAGAAGCAGACCCTAGTAAATGATTCATAAGTCTATAAGTTGCTAGTTCAAAACGTTCTTCTAGACGTTCTCCATGATGGAACAGCCAACTTTGAATATTATAAATCCCTTTCTCTTCATGTTTAGATCTATTAAACTTTGCAGAAAACGAAGTCGCGGTACGGTAAAAAGTCATGGCATGCATACGGGCATCATGAATAGGGCGGTCAGAATGCTTTAAAATTTGTTCTTGTACACTACATTGTGCAATTACCCAATCAGTTGCCTTCCAATCACTCGCAACCGGAATAAGGTGTTCTATAAGCTCTGGTCGCTCTATAGCGAGTTCCCAAATAATTTGTCCTCCTAGCGAACCTCCTATTGCTGCAAACAAAGATGTGATTTCTAATTTATCTATCACTTCAAGATGAATTCTAGCAATATCTCTATTATGGAATTCTTTATAAGCAGTAATTAGATTTTCTTCACATCCGTCATATCCATTACCAGGAATATCAATAGCAAGTATGGTATATTTTTGAGTATTGATTGCTTTTTCTGGTCCTATCAACGCATTCCACCATCCATTAGCACCTGTGACAGAAGAATTTCCTGTAAGCGCATGTGTAACCAAAACTATAGGAGCAGTACTTATAGGCCTTCCGAACAGTTGATATGTAACTTCTAAATCACGAGTATATCCTGATTGAGTTGTAAAATCCTGAATTGTATAGATTTCAAGCATTTCTTTATCTGTTTGATATATTGGATATCGTAAATAATGGTTTTAACAAAGTTGTCTCAGCGTATTGATAAACGATAGATTGCAAAATAGAATCTAAACAGTTTTGCCCACTTATTTTCTCTCCTAAGTGTGTATGTAACTTGTAGGTTACTAAATTTTGTGTACTCATTTTTCTATTTTTTGAGTTTAATAAAAAGATTAAAAACAAAAGTCAAACACTTCACTTACGCGAAATACTTAAAAGAAAAACATTATAAGAAATTACATGTATACATATTGCTGTATGTACTCGATGTTATCTATCCTTGATGTTAAAAATGACTAACATACTCAGGCTAGAATGTAGCACCTACTTTCTAAGTGAAAGGGTTGCTAAGGTTTCACAGGATCTAATCCCTCCACCTTTCTTGATAACATTTTCAATAAATCATTGAACTTTCTGAATGCAAATATTGCAACAGAAAATAATAGCATCCAAATTTTTTATGAAAAATTTTCTAAATAAGTCAGTTATTTCATTTTTTGAAGAAAAAAATTCTTTAAAAATTAATTATTGCTGAAATATTTTCATGTCAAAATATAATTTACAAATTATTGACCTTGAAAATTGACTCCTATTTATTAATAAGCGGCAAAATGGATGAGAATGTCTTTGAGAAATTTAACCCGAATTATGGAATTTGCAGATGATAAAAAACAAATATTATTATAGTTCTTACAGCATCCAAAAAATGGTTTATAGTCAAAACTTACTTCCTAAAGAAAACTTATTTTATCTTTTTAAAAATGGTAACATCTATGATTTAAAAAATCGGAAGATGATTACAAATTGAAAAACAATAACCATCGCATTAATACTCGTCTGCGATCAGTGTGATCAAAAAATTAGAATACTACTTTAAATATAAAAAGCTGTACGTCATTATACTACATACAACTTTTATCTTTT
>CAYYSK010000033.1:0-20791 GCA_964474345.1 uncultured Flavobacteriaceae bacterium | reverse complement strand
TTGCCATTTTGTCGTTAAACGTTGCTTCAAATTGTCTCAAGAACTCATTATCTGTCAATTCAATTGCTGTCATTGCTTCCATAAATTTGTAAATATATTAGGGTATTTATAGTATTATTATGAGTATTTAAGAAATCTCTTTATAATTTTGCTGGAGATTCAAACGCTTTATTCAATAGAGTTTTTGATAACTTTTAGATTTCTTAATATTAAGTTCTTGCAAAGGTACAAAAAAATACCTACATATATATTTTTAATTATGTTAAACCCTTATAAGAAAGATAGATGACACATGTATACTTGATGCCTGGTATGGCGGCAAATCCTTCTATCTTTGAGCATATAAAGCTTCCTGAAGATCGATTTACAATACATCTTTTAGAATGGCAACTTCCTAAATCCAAGGAAACTATACATGAGTATGCAAAACGCATGACAACATTTATTAAACATAAAGACAGTGTTTTGTTAGGAGTCAGTTTTGGAGGTGTTTTAGTGCAAGAAATAGCAAAACATATAACTCTTAAGAAGTTAATTATTGTTAGTAGTGTTAAATCTAAACATGAGTTGCCTAGAAGAATGAAGCTTTCGCGAAAGCTAAAATTGTATAATATACTACCCACAAGACTTATTGAAGATGTAGATACTCTTGCAAAATATGCTTTTGGAGAAGCCGTTAAAAATAGAGTAGCCTTATATCAAAAGTATCTTTCTATGAATGATAGACATTATTTGAGTTGGGCGGTAAAAGAAATGGTATGTTGGGATCAAGAAACACCTGATGAGAATATAGTACATATACATGGAGATATAGATCGTGTTTTTCCTATAAAATATATAGATAATTGTGTGTCAGTATCTGGTGGATCTCATATTATGGTGATAACTAAACATAAATGGTTTAATGAAAACCTTCCTAAGCTAATTGAAAATAATTAAATTAGTTGTATTAAACATTGGATAAGATTATGAAAAGAATTGAACGCATATTTGCTATTGTGGGGTTGTTTGCTATTGTTGTGGTTGCAATTAATGCTGTACAACTCCCAGATGAAACTGTAAAAGTAGATGCAGAACAAGTAGACAAAGAAGAAAAAATGATTAATGATTATAATGTATATGCATTACCAATACCTGATCATTTGAATTTTGCTGGAGAATCTGTCCCTGTAGAAAATCCAGATATTAAAGAGCGTATGGATAGAGAGCTATTGGTAAACACCTATTGGCAATCTAATTCATTATTACTCTTTAAAAGAGCTAATAAGTATTTTCCTATTATAGAACCTATACTTGCTGCTGAAGGAGTACCTGACGATTTTAAATATCTAGCTGTTATTGAAAGTGGCCTTACACAAGCAGTGTCTCCAGCAAGAGCTACAGGGTTTTGGCAAATTCTTAAAGGGACAGGTAGGGAGTATGGACTTGAAGTTAACGATAATGTGGATGAAAGATATCATATTGAGAAATCTACCCGAGTAGCTTGTACGTATCTTAAAAAGGCAAAAAAACGTTTTGGTAGTTGGACAGCAGCAGCAGCAGCATATAATGCAGGAAATGCAGGAGTGAGTAGACGCATGAAAAGTCAAAATGTAAATACATATTATGATTTGTTATTAGGAGAAGAAACAGGACGTTATGTATTTAGAATTATTGCATTAAAAGAAATATTAAGCCATCCAACACAGTATGGCTTTAATTATAAAGAACAAGACTTATACGAATATATTCCAACGTATAAAGTAAGTGTAGATTCTGCAGTAACAGACTTTGTGAAATTCTCTGAACGTTTTGAAATTAATTACAAAATTTTAAAATTACATAACCCTTGGTTAAGGGAACCGCATCTCAATAATAAATCGAGAAAACAATACTTTATTGATATTCCAAAAGAAGGGTATTACTCCTTAGGAAAGTAACATTTTCCTTATAATTCTATGGTATTACTAGGGAAATGATTTTTTAAAATCATTTCCTTTTTTTGTGTTTTTTAGGAAGAGGTTTTCCTATTTTTATGAAAAATTACCCATCAAAATATGAATACATCTGTTATCATTGCGCTTATAATTATAGGCCTAGTGACTGGGCTTCTTAGTGGAGTTATGGGAGTAGGAGGAGGAGTTGTTATGATTCCATTAATGATTTTATTACTAGGGTTTAATCAACATCAAGCACAAGGAACAAGCCTAACTGTTCTTGCAGTACCCGTTACTTTCCTAGCAGCTTATAATTATTATGGTGAAGGATACGTAAATTGGAAATATGCAGCACTTATAGCCGTTTTTTTTGTAGTAGGAGGATTCTTGGGATCTAAACTGGCTGTAAATTTAGATCAAAAAACACTAAAAAGAATTTTTGGAGGTATATTACTTATTATTGCTGTAAAGATGCTTTGGAGTAAATAATCTAGTTAGTTTGCTACAACAGGCGGTAAATTACTTATCAAAAGTTCATTGGATACTAATTTTTGAATACTATTTGTGTATAGTTCTTGATTTTTAGAATAAGAATTCTCCATAGACTCATCAAGCTTGTTTATTAATCTTTTCTCAATATTAATAACCATTTCATTAGAACTAATGCTAAAGATAAGTGGTAACCCTAAAGAGTGCTTGAGATTACGTATGATCTGAGTGTTCTTATTGTCTTGATCATCTACATAGCGTATTTTAATTTTATGATGATACTCTTTAGCCATTTTACGAGTTGTTTTCTGATCACTCCAAAATAATAATACAATATCAAGTTGATCTCCGTATTCTTTTGCAAGCTCGTTTAATGCAGGCATTTCGCCTTTACTAGGAACAGACCAAGGTGCATATGTAATTAATAGGACAGGTTTTTCAAACTTAGAAAACGGTACACTTTTTTTACCAAGGGTATTAGAATTAAAATCGTCAAAATAAGTACCTACTAATGATTTTTTAACGAGATCATTAAATAAGTGTGTAATTGTATCTTTTTCTCTATTTATAATAGCTTGTTCCACATCTTGAATGTATTTAGGGAGATGCACATTCAATGCTTGAGAAAAGAAAATACTATTCTCTTGAGCAGAAAGCGTAGATATAGTCAGAAACATTAGAGCGAGTAATGATCTTTTCATACAATTATAATTTGGTGTGGTAAAAGTATGAGGTCTCTAAGAACTGTTAAAATTTTTTCGTCAAGTTGAGTAGAAGTTCGGGTGAACTGCGCAATTCCTTAATTTTTAAGGGTGTATATATAGCAAAATAGATGTATTATATAGAGAATTATGTACTCTTATAACACATCTATTATTGTTTTTGATAGTATTATTAGTATTATGTGTGATTATCTCCTATAACCACCACGTCCTCCGCGGCCGCCACGCCCTCCGCCATATTGTTGTTTTGGTTGTTGGGCAGCACGCTTCATGTTTTGTTCCATCATTTTAATTTGCTCTCCAAGCATATTGTGCTTATCAAGTGTTTTTGCTTCTTTCAGAAGAGCCTGAGCTTCGCGTTTGCGATTTTTAGATAATGCAATTCCGGCAAGATTAAGTTTTGCCATAGCTACGTCTGACTTCATAGAAAGCCCTAGGCCAATAGCTTTTTTAAATAATTTTTCTGCCTGCGTCATATTTGTTTGCGAGACCATCAGAGCTTGTAAATAATAATAATATCCTTGTTGTTTTTTGGTTAGAGCGCTTTCAGGATTACTTATTTTATTTAACCATTTTTGGGCCCCAGGAAAGTCTTGCTTACGTAATCTTAAAAAAGCAAGGACAATGATTTCATTTTTAAAATAAAGAAGTACAAAAATAGCTGCTAGTAAAATGAACATGATGCCATTTCCTATTTCATTCTCCGTAAACTGCCATACTGCTAATCCTAAAGTAGCTACAGCCAATATTAATTTTATATTTTTATTAAACATAATATAATTAGTATGTAATTTTGATGCTTGAAAAGTTAATTTTAATCTACTGAAAAACACAGTTTTTTAATAGATGGCAAATGTACTAAAAACAACTATAAAAAAAATGAAATTAGGGTTTGGAGAAGTAAAAACTTGTTGTATATTTGCCCCCAGCTTTTAAAGCAAGATTCTAGAAGTAAAAATTTAGACTTAGTAAAAGTCAAAAAGAAGATACAAAATGAGTAAAAGAACGTTTCAACCGTCAAAAAGGAAAAGAAGAAACAAACACGGTTTTAGAGATCGTATGGCTACTGCAAACGGGCGTAAAGTCCTAGCACGTCGTCGTGCAAAAGGTAGAAAGAAACTAAGTGTATCTTCAGAGCCTCGTCACAAAAAATAATGATATTCGAATATCAATATATTGGGTGTTACTTTTTTTAAGTAACACCTTTTTTTATACCCTGTCAGTTCCTATTTTTACACCCAGAGAAATTCCCTTCATACATGCCTAAAAATAACAAACTAAAATCGATACTTCTTATAGGGTCAGGCCCTATTGTAATTGGTCAAGCTTGTGAGTTTGATTACGCAGGTTCTCAATCATTACGTTCATTACGTGAAGATGGTATTGAAACCATTCTAATCAATTCTAATCCAGCAACAATTATGACAGATCCGTCTATGGCAGATCATGTATACCTGTTGCCGCTTACTACAAAATCTATTGTTAAAATATTAAAAGAACATCCGCAAATTGATGCTGTACTACCAACTATGGGAGGACAAACAGCACTTAATCTATGTATAGAAGCAGATGAAAAAGGAATTTGGAAAGATTTTGATGTAGAGCTTATAGGAGTAGATATAGATGCAATAAATATAACTGAAGATAGAGATCAATTTAAAAACTTGATGCGCGAGATAGGGGTGCCTATGGCACCACAAGCGAGTGCAAACTCATTTTTAACAGGAAAGGAGATTGCTCAAGAATTTGGCTTTCCACTTGTAATACGTTCATCTTTTACACTAGGTGGTGCAGGTGCTTCATTTGTATATAAAGAAGAAGACTTTGATAAACTCTTATCTCATGGTCTTGAAGTGTCTCCTGTACACGAAGTGATGATTGATAAAGCTTTGATAGGCTGGAAAGAATACGAACTTGAACTCTTGAGAGATGCAAATGATAATGTAGTTATCATATGTGCTATTGAAAATATGGATCCTATGGGAATCCATACAGGGGATTCTATTACGGTAGCTCCAGCCATGACATTATCTGATGTTACCTATCAAAAAATGCGTGATATGGCAATTCATATGATGCGTAGTATTGGTGATTTTGCAGGAGGATGTAATGTACAATTTGCTGTAAATCCTGATAATGAAGAGGAGATTATTGCGATCGAAATCAATCCTAGGGTTTCTAGGTCGTCTGCACTAGCATCAAAAGCAACGGGATATCCTATTGCTAAAATTGCAACCAAACTGGCTATAGGGTATAATCTAGATGAACTAGAAAATCAAATCACAAAATCTACATCAGCTTTATTTGAGCCTACATTAGATTATGTAATTGTGAAAATTCCTCGTTGGAATTTTGATAAATTTGAAGGCAGTGACCGTATATTGGGACTTCAAATGAAGTCTGTAGGAGAAGTGATGGGAATAGGACGTTCTTTTCAAGAAGCATTGCATAAAGCGACACAATCTTTAGAGATCAAACGTAATGGACTAGGAGCTGACGGAAAAGGATATAAAAACTATGATCAAATCATAGAAAAATTAACATATGCAAGCTGGGATCGCGTATTTGTGATTTATGATGCTATTCAAATGGGGATACCATTAAGTCGTATCCATGAAATCACAAAAATTGACATGTGGTTCTTAAAGCAATATGAAGAGTTGTATATGATGGAGAAAGAAATTTCGAAATATACAATAGATACGCTTCCGCGAAACTTAATGTTAGAGGCTAAACAACGTGGATTTGCAGATCGTCAAATTGCACACATGCTCGAATGTTTAGAAAGTCAAGTATACAACAAGAGAGATGAAATGAGTATCAAAAGAGTGTATAAGCTCGTAGATACTTGTGCTGCTGAGTTTGTTGCACAAACTCCTTATTTCTATTCTACCTTTGAGTATGAAATGGAAACAACTGATGGAAAGAGGTTTTCATCAAATGAAAGTGTCGTTTCTGATAAAAAGAAAATCATTGTATTAGGATCTGGCCCTAATCGTATAGGACAAGGAATCGAGTTTGATTACTGTTGTGTACACGGAGTATTAGCCGCTTCAGAATGTGGTTATGAAACCATTATGATTAATTGTAATCCAGAAACAGTGTCTACTGACTTTGATACGGCAGATAAATTATATTTTGAACCTGTTTTCTGGGAACATATCTATGATATCATCCGTCACGAAAAACCAGAAGGTGTGATTGTACAGTTAGGCGGGCAAACTGCTTTAAAACTTGCAGAAAAACTAGACAGGTACGGTATTAGAGTTATAGGAACAAGCTATCAAGCGTTAGATTTAGCAGAAGATAGAGGTAGTTTCTCTACATTATTAAAAGATCTTAATATCCCATACCCAGAATTTGATGTAGCCGAAACTGCTGATGAAGCACTAGAAGTAGCAGATCGATTAGACTTCCCAATATTAGTCCGCCCGTCTTATGTATTAGGAGGACAAGGAATGAAGATTGTGATTAATAAAGACGAACTCGAAAAACACGTAGTAGATTTATTACGTAAGATTCCTAATAATAAGTTATTACTTGATCATTATCTAGATGGGGCTATAGAAGCTGAAGCAGATGCTATTTGTGATGGCGAAGATGTATACATTATAGGAATTATGGAACATATAGAACCTTGTGGTATTCACTCAGGTGATTCTAATGCAACATTGCCTCCTTTTAATCTTGGAGATCTTGTTTTAGAACAAATAAAGGATCATACTCGTAAAATAGCCTTAGCGTTAGATACTGTAGGTTTAATAAACATACAGTTTGCTGTCAAAGATGATAAAGTATATATTATTGAAGCAAACCCTCGTGCATCTCGTACGGTACCATTTATAGCAAAAGCATATAAGGAACCTTATGTAAATTATGCTACAAAAGTGATGCTAGGAGAGAAGAAAGTAAAAGACTTTAATTTCAATCCTCAATTAGAAGGATATGCTATAAAACAACCTGTATTCTCTTTCAATAAATTTCCTAATGTAGATAAGAAGTTAGGACCAGAAATGAAGAGTACAGGAGAAAGTATTTTATTTATAGATAATCTTAGAGACGATGCATTTTATGATCTTTATTCAAGACGTAAAATGTACTTGAGTAAATAAAAGATAATTCTGAAAGAGTTAAAAAGAAAGGATCGGTATACTTATTACTGATCCTTTTTGTTTTTTTAGTACGCTTTCGCGAAAGCGTAAAAAACTTAGATAATCGAATATGATTACACGATCATCTTTGTATTTTGTAGCCGTGTCATATCTAAAGAAATTTATAAAAGGATGTATACAGCTAGCTATTATTAGTGGTATCACATTATTGCTCCTTGAAGTTGTATATAGATATGGTATTATAGATTTTTATAAAGCAGAAATTAAAGCATTAAATTCAAAAAATATCATTGAAAGCGACTCTGTAGACTACCTTGTTTTTGGAGATTCATTTTCTACCCCTACAAATAATTATGTTGATAGATTACAAAAGAAGCACCCAGAAACATCTTTTTTAAATCTTGGTATTTCTGGAACAGGAATTAGACAAGTAAATACATTTGCTAGAAAAAAAATAAAGAAATACAATCCTAAACATATTATATATCAGGTATACATTGGGAATGACCTTCTAGATGTAAAGCACTTATCTAATTGGAAGGATTTGTCTGTTACAAGAAATGTGTATTGGGGGATTACAAACTATATTTCTTCAGGGGTATATATCAATCAAAGACTAAAAGGGTTTAGCTCTTATAAAATTGATACTCGTGCACTTAAAAAAGAAGCGTTTTCTGAACCTTTATATACAAAGAGGCAACGTATGCTTTTTAATGCAGATACTCATTATTTAGATAAAACCATCACGCTAGGGGATGGTTTTTTACATCGATATGATTCCTGGAAAGAAGAAATGACCTCCTTTTTAGAAGTAATTCCATCTGATGTCAAAGTATCCATTGTGTTTATTCCTCATTGTGCACAAATAAACGATTGGTATTATAATAATATGCTTGAATTGAATGCTCAATTCAAAAATAAGAATGATGTGCAAAAAGATAATTATACGTTTTATAATAAGGCAGTGATAGATTTTAAAAGGTTTGAGAATGTCATTTTTTACAATCCAATACAGTATTTAAAACAGGAAGATACTTCTCTTAATAGATTATATTATAATAATGACCCACATTTTAATGATAAGGGACAAATGGCGATCTATGAATTTTTAGATGCCACTATTTTTGATAAATAGAGAAGATGAAATTTTTCTCTCCCATTTTTTTAGTTTCATAAATAAGCTCCATGATAGTATTGTTTTTTAAAGCAATACTTTTGATTTTTTCAAGCTCACAATCTTCTGAGAGAATCATATACGTTGTATTTTTTGAAGAAAGATGAGTTGGGAGTTGAGTAAAAAGAGATTCAAAATATTCAAAATCTTTTCCACAAAACCATGCTTGCTGTTTTATGTTTTCTGGAGATTTTGGGTAATAAGGAGGGTTGATCAAGATATAATCAAATTGTTTTTCTGTAATATTTTCAAATAAATCAGAATGCACACAATTTACAGGAAGATGATTTGTTTGCGATGCCTTTGTAAGATATTCTAAAGCTGTTGTATTGATATCACTAGCAGTTACGTTGGCTCCTTTTTGACTGGCATATAAAGATATAATCCCTGAGCCACAGCCTAATTCTAAGAATGTCTTTTTAGAAAGATCTATCTCCGAGATATAATCTAATAGTATTTTGGTGCTAAGTGTTAAATGAGGTGGGAAAACATCTGGATGTACGATCGTTGTAATACCATTATACGTATATGACCGAGGTTTTTTATAGTAATATTCAGCTCCTTTTTTTAAAAAGGGATGTGTTATTTTTTTAATGAAATTGCGTAAGAAACTCATTATTCTGAATAAAACCCTTGTTCTTCAGGTTGACGATATTTCCATATTTTATGCAAGGCTTTAATTTCATATGGATATTTATAAATACCTGTTTTATAACGCATTTTAGAAATAGCTCGGAGTAATTTCTTTTTAGCTCCTTTAATTCTAAAATCTGATGCTGTAGGGTAGTATCCATTTAAAACAGTTTCAAAATTCATGATACGATCTACCATTTTAGGGGTAAGCCAAGGAGTTAATGGGTTTTTACGTAAATCAAAGTTTTCCCAAGCAGGGTCTAACCAATCGTCTAGCTTTTTTGGAAAGCTAAAACCTGCTTTTTGGATTTGCTCATAAAGCTCAGAACCTTCTGTAGCTACAGGACTATATAAGTAAATGATGATTTCTGCATCAGGATTAATTTCTTTTATCTCTTTTATAAAATTAATATCCCATTCTATTTGAGCCATAACTTGCTCTGGGGTATCGGCTGGCATTCCTAATACAAAAGAAAATTCGGGAATAATCCCTATAGGATACAAACGAGCTGCAAAGTCCTTAATTCCTTGTCCTGTTTGTGTTCCTCCTTTATTCATCTGTTTGAGAATATCATCATTCCCAGTTTCAGCACCAAGAAAAATCATTTTACAGCCAGCATCTTTCATTAGTTTTAAATCCTCATCAGAATACTTGTTAATTGTATCTATACGACCTTCTCCCCACCAAGTAATACCATCATCTTTAATATGCTCAGCAAACTCAACAACACGCTTTCTAGAAGTAAAGAAGTTATTATCGTGAAATTCTATAGCATCTATCCCATAATGATTCTTAAAGTATTTTACATCATTATATACGGTTTGTGCAGATTTTGCTTTCCAGCGTCCTTCATAAATAGGAACCACAGCGCAAAAAGAACACGTAAAAGGACATCCTAAACTTGAATGATAAGAGAATGTCTTACTTCCTAAAAATGTGCGACTTAGGTAATTTTCTAAATTATAAAAAGAATCCAAATGTGTATATGGTAGCTGAGGTAGTGTGTCTTGTTCTAGAAGCTTTTCTTTTTTAGTACGAGTAATCGTACCATTTTCTTCTTGATAAATAAGATTTTTAATATCAGGTAACTTTTCTAAGTTCCCTGACTCTAATGTATCTAATAATTGAGGAAATGTAACATCTCCTGGACCATTAACAATATAATCTACATAGGGGGCTTCTATAGATACTTTATATTGATTGGAGGCAAAATAACCTCCCCATATTGTTATTGTATCTGGAAAGTCTTGTTTTATTTTTCGTGTAAACGGAATGGCCTGTCTTAATTGAGGGCCAGGCATCACAGTGCTACAGAAATACTTGTATTCTCCTGTTTTAAAATAAGAAGCTATTTTTCCCCAAGGATTATCTTCTAAGTTACCATCAACAAAAGCAAAATCATATTTTCCATAAATTGAGGCTCCTACCTGAAGAATAGAATTAGGAATACGGTGCTTTTGATTAGCACTTCGAGGATTAAATATGAGGGCTTTGTTTTTCAAAAAAATAATATTAACGACTCTTAGACATGATTCATGCAAATATATTACTGTGGAGCCTTTCTATTGGTATCTATTCTTTAAAAGTGACTTTAAATTTCATATAACGCTATAATCATTAATTATAAAACGTATTCGTGGCTAAATATGTTATAAATGTGTCTTTCTCTTGTTCTGTAAATTCATTTTTCCAATATCCTTGTTCTCCTTTTCTTAATAATTTTTTAAAATGGATGTCTTCAGAATGAGATATTTCTTTCTTTTTCTTATCAAAAGATTGTTTTTTAATGCTACTTTCTATATGTACAATATCAGTATCTATCTGTAAGTACTTTACTATTTTACTACATTGTTCTAAAGGATTGGTTAACATAGATTCGTAGGTGATAGTAAGCACTTCTTTGTCGTTAAAAGCTTCAGCATGATCTTTCCAGGACATAGATAGCCATTGATTAATTTTTTTATCACCTTGTAATACGGCACTCATCATTTTTTTCTTTTTTTCTTCCTCAGAAACAGAAAAGAGAGAAGAACCAAGTGATGTTAACCCTAATCTATTAAAAACTTTTTGAGGAGTATTTGTGAAATTAAAATAATGACTTCCTGAAATGACAACATCTCTAGGATCTCTTAATACATGGATTACTTTATAAACTTCTTTTTCTGAAACAGAAGAAATTTGATCGGGAGTAAAATGTGTCTTATAGCAATCATAAGGCGAACTTCTATTTTCTCCTTCTTCATATAATGGTTTGATATGATCAAAACCCCAATCACCTTTTAAAGGGCAGATTGCCAATTCAGCAACTAATCTACTTATCCAAGTGGTGCCACTCTTAGGGTAGCCTGCAATAATAATATTTTTTTTAGTCATCATTTTTAGCGATAGTAAAGATAAAAAATAACTAGCGATTCACTATTTTGAGAGCATTATATTTAATCCTATATTAGATTGACTTGTACTGTCATTATGAAAAAAAATATACTCCTTCTTGTTATATCAACAGTAATAGTATTGACAATTTGTGAATTGTTTATTAGAATCTTATTTCCTCAAATTAATACCCATGATGCTATGTTTCAATTTGATGAATCCTTAGGATGGGAATTCATTCCTAATAAAAAAGGAACTATTGTTTATGAGGGAGGGATTGATCTTACCGTGCAAGTGAATGAAGATGGATATAGAGATGCACCCTTTCGAAATAAAAATGAAGATACTAAGGTTATGGTCTTAGGGGATTCCTTTGTGAGTAATATTTCGGTGGAAGATGACGAGGTATTTACACAAGTAATGGAAGATCAATTGGCAGATACTTCGATATACAATTTGGGAGTAAATGGGTACGGACAAATACAAGAGTATTTAGTGCTCAAAGAATGGTATCCAAAACTACAACCTGATCTTATTATGGTATTGATCTATCTCCGTAATGATTTTACAGATAATATGGGAAAAAACCCTTGGTTATATCCTAGACCAACAGCTGTTTTTGATACAGATGTTCCTGTTCAGATTATTCCTCCTTCTAAAGAGTACAAGACTAAGAAAAAACTTCCTTTTTATTACAAATCTCACTTGTATCGCTTTGTGAAAAAGAGTCTTTCTAATATAAAATCAAAAACAGTAAAAGGAGATCATGCTTCATATACGCCTCCAGAAGTATATACCTGTAGGTATCCTATGACCGAAGAGTCAAAAGAATTGTATGACACTATGCAGCATATGATTTTAGAAATACATCAATATGGAAAAAATAATAATACACCTGTCATTTTTGCATTAGCTCCATCTATGGTGCAAGTAGAGAGTAACTTATGGTCAGAGGTAACAGCATATGATACGGGTATTAATTTACAGAATGATTTGCCTAATGCTACTTTATCCGCTTTCGCGAAAGCAAACAATATCTCAATGGTAGACTTAATGCCTGCTTTGAAAAAAGCACAGTATAATGGAGTGAAAATGTATAATCCTCAAGAACAACATTGGACTACAGAAGGAAATAAAGTCGTGGCTGATGTTCTTACTACATATGTTCAGGAAATCAAAACGAAACCTCAAGATAGTTTGTAATTACCACGTCTTTTCAAAAGTGTCTTTAGTAAAGGTTTTGTCTACGGTCTTAAAAAGGCTTTTATCTGTTTTTTTAAGTTGTAATGGATCTTTTTCTCCAAATAATCTTGATAACAATGCGATTGGGAATAAGAAGACAAAAAAGATGATAGATAATAATATAGGAGGAATAATATGACTTAAGAGTTTGGCTAACCGCATCCAAGCATCTTGAATTTTTAGGGCGAGATATGAAGAAAGTAAACCAAGTCCTCCCACAGATACAGCTACCCATAACATCCAGTAATGATATTGAGATTTAGTGGTTAAGTATAGGTATATAGCCAAGAATCCAATGACAATGGTTAATACCGTTTTACTGGGTGTTAGTTCTTTTTTTGAAGCCATATTAGAAAAGAGAATATACAAAAGGAGCAAAGGCACTACTACCTCCAATGACTAGTAAGATTCCTAAAAATAACAATACAATGATTATAGGAAGTAACCAGAATTTTTTGCGTTCTTTCATAAATAACCAAAGGTCTTTTAATGCATCCATATTAATCTTTTTTAAACGTTTTTGCCCATAGCTCTGTATCATTCCAATTAGGCTGTTGTTCTTTATAATAGATGTAGTTTTCAATGACTAGAATGTCCATTTCTGTATTCATAAAACAGGTATAGGCATCTTCGGGACTACAAACAATAGGCTCTCCTCGTACATTAAAACTAGTATTGATAAGAACCCCTTTGCCAGTTTGTTGTTTTACATCTTGCAATAATTGCCAGTATCTTGGATTTGTTTCTTTATGAACCGTTTGTATTCTTGCCGAAAAATCCAAATGAGTGATGGCTTGTAACGAGCTTCTAGTACAATATAGCTTTTCCAGTAAAGGTAATTCATGATAATTAGAAGGAACTTCTTTTTGGATATTTTTTTTGACATCAGCGACGAGTGTCATATATGGAGAAGCTGTTTCTAAATCAAAAAAATCAGAAGCATCTGTGTCCAAAACAGAAGGGGCAAAAGGTCTAAAGCTTTCTCTCTTTTTTATTTTAAGATTGAGCTTCTTTTGCATGTCTGTATTTGATGGATCTCCAATAATACTACGATTTCCTAGTGCTCTTGGTCCAAATTCCATACGCCCCTGAAACCATCCTACAATAGCTCCTTGTGCTATTTCTGAAGCTATTTTTTTAGAGAGTGATTCAAAGTCAGTTGCTTTTTTGGCATTCGCTTTATAGCGTTTATTGAATCGCTCAATTTCTTTGTTAGAATAACTAGGACCTAAATAACTGCCTTGCATACTGTCTTTTTGAGAATGTACCTCTCGTGTATTTTCAAAATACATATAATGCGCAGCAAGAGCACTTCCTATCGCTCCTCCAGCATCTCCTGAAGCGGGTTGTATGTAGATATCTTTAAAGAGCTGCTCTTTTATAAGTTTTCCATTGGCAACACAGTTTAAAGCGACTCCGCCTGCAAGGCATAAGTGGGATGCTCCTGTTTCCGCTTTCGCGAAAGCGGCCATCTTTAGCACCACTTCTTCAGTCACCTGCTGAATGGCATAAGCGAGATTACAGTGCTCTTGAAGTAGTTCAGATTCAGAATTCCTTCGTTTAAGCCCAAAAAGGGATTCCCATTTGCTGTCTTTGGTCATTCTTAACCCTGTGGCATATGTAAAATAGGATTGGTCTAACCATATAGATCCGTCTTCTTTTATAGAAACGAGATGATCTTTGATTTGTTGAATGTATTTCTTTGTTTGATCTGCATTGGGATTTCCATAAGGTGCAAGTCCCATCAATTTGTACTCCCCAGAGTTTACGGTAAAGCCTAAATAATAGGTAAACGCACTGTATAATAATCCCACCGAATGTGGGAATGTCAATTCTTTTTTTACGGTAATGGTATTGCTTTTTCCTTCACTGATGGTTGCAGTTGCCCATTCGCCTACACCATCTATGGTGAGAATAGCAGCATGTTCAAATGGAGAAGCATAAAAAGTACTTGCGGCATGAGATAGGTGATGTTCTGTAAAGAGTAATTTGAGTTTCTTTTTGTCGTAAGACATGACCTCTTTAAGTCCGTCGCGAATTTGTTTTTTGAGAAATAACTTTTGCTCTAACCAAACAGGAATCGATTTTAAAAAAGAGACAATCCCTTTAGGCGCAAAAGCATAATAGGTTTGTAATAATCGCTCAAACGTAAGGAGTGGTTTATCATAAAAAACCACAGCATCGAGCTGATCTATGGTAAGTCCAGCTTCTTCTAGACAATAGATAATTGCTTGTACAGGAAAATCAGGTGTATGTTTGATTCTAGTAAATCGTTCTTCTTGTGCAGCGGCAATAATCACTCCATCTACAGTAATAGCAGCGGCAGCATCATGATAAAAAGCAGCAATTCCTAGAATGTTGGGCATGTGGTTTTTTTATTTTTAATTGCTTTTTACTTGATGTGTATAATAATCATTTGCTTCTTCTCTAATATAGTTAGAGAAATTACTATTTGTAGAAATAGATTTAAGTATTTTGGTACAATTATTCCATTCGTCTCCACTTAAAGAATTGATATACCTATTTAACATAAGTATAGATGATATTGTCCCATATTCCTTGTTAAACTTTAATAATTCAAAATTATAAAGTTTATAATCAGGTTTATCAATACTTTCAATTAAATGAATAAATGAGAAGTTTTCATCCATTTTTAAATCTTGATTTTTTAGAAAGTTAAAAAATGACTGTATTAATAGTTTTTTTTGTACTTCTGCTAAACCTCCTAATTCATCTATATTTTCTCCAATTTCATCAAAAAACTCACTTACTATATAATCTTCCGTTTCTTTATCAACGTTGAAATTTTGAATTTTAGAAGTTATAATGTTTAAGTTCATTTGTTTTTTATCTCCTTTGATGGCTGAAACCTTCAATGTAAATATACTATTTGTTATACACTATTTTTAGAAGGAGTTAGCAATTGCTTTCTAAATCCTAACAATGCTAAAACCATTACCCATTGTCCAATTACTTTTATAGATAAAGCGCCTATAGATTGATAGGTTTCAATAGTGAAATATCCCAATGCTACTTGTATCAATGCTGTTACTCCTATAATGATGGCCACAAGTGTTTGTTTATTGTTTTTATAAAACTCATTGATCAGTAATAGATGGATAAATAAAGTAATCATAAATAGATATCCTAAAAGATAACTTGTAGTACTAAATGTAAATTCATAGACATAAGTGATGACAATATAAATGACAGCTGTTGCTATCACGCCAATGATAATACCTAGAAGTAAAAATTGTTTTTCTATTGCAGTTCTTGTTTGCTTAGAAATGCGATAAAAGATTTTAATAAATGGATTAATCATATAGGCAGCGCCTAATTGTAGTATAGCAATCAGACTGATAAAAATTTGATATTGACTCAGATCTTCCTTGGTGAAATAGATCGTTCCATAATAACTATCAATCTTTGTTCTCAATGTTCCTAATATCATCGGAATCAAAAAAGGAATAGACAGCAGAAGGCTTTGCGTATCTAATGTAACCTTTGTGCTTTGAAGTGTCTTTAGGTAAAAAACGGTGTAAAAAATGGCTTTTATCACTAAACCACCAATAATAATATATAAGAAGGTTTCTAGTTGAAGTGCCTCAAAGAAAAAGAAGAGTACGCCAACAACCATACTATTCCGAATCAACTCCGTTATGAAATTAAACTTAAAATCTTTTTGGTATAAAATCAGTACTTCAAAAGATTGGTTGTAAAATAACAAGAAGATCCAACCTAAAATAAGAATACGATACGGTTCAAATAAGGGAATAAAAAAAACGAATATCCCAATCAATAGAAACACAAAAAAGCGTGTGCTGAAATTTGAAAGCCAAGTAGAATAAATCTTCCCTGGTTGTTCACTAAAACGTTTTAAGAGATAGTTTTTATTGCCAAAATAAGAGAATATCACAATGAAATTTACCCAAAGTAATAAAGTGACATATTCTCCCCAAAGTGTTGTAGAGTATTTTTTTATGATAAGCAATGAGATGATAAGTTGTGCTACCATAGGAATGCTCTGTCCAAAACCATATAAGGAGACAGTTTTTACGCGAGTAAGCAACTTAGAATACTGCAATTGCATTGCTATATATCTTTAAAAAGCTTTGATTTAAAAAACTTATTTTTATGTAAGAAGTATTTTATAGAAACTCCAAGAACTCCTAATCCATAAGTAACACTTCGTGAAAAGTTAATAGAAGATGCTTCTGGAAAATACTTAGTTGGGCAAGAAACTTCTCCTATTTGCATATTCGCATAACATAGCTGTCCAAGCATTTGATTATCAAAAACAAAATCTTCAGAATTATCTTGATACGGAATAGAAAGAAGTGCTTTTTTACTAAACACTCTATATCCTGTATGATATTCGGATAATTTTTGCCCCATTAATATATTCTGAAAGAGCGTCAATGCTCTATTAGCAATATATTTATAAAGAGGCATGCCTCCTTTACGAGCACCTTTATTTAAAATACGAGACCCAAGTACAACATCATATACATCATTTGCGATGAGGTATACCATAGAAGGAATAAGTTTTGGTGTATACTGGTAATCAGGATGTAGCATAATTACAATATCTGCATTTAATTCAAGTGCTTTATTGTAACATGATTTTTGATTCCCGCCATACCCTCTGTTTTTCTTATGTACAATGATATGTTCTATCCCTAGTGACTTTCCTACGTCAACAGTATTATCAGTACTATGGTCGTCAGTCAGAATCACATCATCTACGATATCAAAAGGAATTTCAGTATAGGTTTGTTGTAATGTAAGAGCTGCATTGTAGGCAGGTAATACGACAACTACTTTTTTGTTGTTGATCATGCGTCGTTACGTTGCTATTTTTAACCGTATCTATAGACGGTATAGATACACAAAGTTAACATATTAAAGAGAATAGATTTTCTATTATATAACTTGATTTAAATAAGGTTATTTTTGTGATAGATGAATACCTTTTTCAAAAACCATAAAACACTTTTACTTTACCTGTTACCTACAGTTGTATTGTGTTTGTATTTTTTGGTTGCTTCGTATTCAAGTCCATTACACGACTTTTCAAACAGTTATTTTTCTGCTAAGCTATTACATGAAGGGATTCCGCCAGAAACAGTCATTTTTGATATTCATGCATTTAATAGCTATATATGGGAATTGGGATATACAGATGTATTGGTAGACTTCTATGTAAATAGCCCTTTTACATTGTCTGCATTTTACCCATTAGCTTATATTGATAATCCCTATGTTGCAAAATTTGTTTTTAATAGCATTAGTATTCTTCTGTTTTTGATAGGACTTGTATTATTAGCAAAAGAGACACTTTCTGGTAAGCTATGGCTTTTATTGATTATTCCGATAGTTTTTTATGTACCTATTAAGAACCAAATTCTTTTTGGGCAATCGTATTTTATTATTCTTTTTTGTGTGATTGTTGGGTATTATTTTCTTGAGAAGAAAAAAGAATATCTCACGGGGGTAGTTTTAGGGTTTGCCGTATTATTGAAGTTTTTTCCTGTGTTTTATGGAATTCCGTTGGCGTTTCAAAAGAAATGGAAAGCGGTAGGATGGAGTATTGTAGGTACAGCAATTATAACTATAATAGGAATCGCTATTACTGGATATTCGCTTTGGGAATCTTACTTTTTGGATATTCTGCCACACACATTTTTAAGTAATACTACCACGGATTATAGACCTAATTACCAGTCTCTAGATGTGTTTTTTAAAACACTATTTGTAGAAGATGCGTATTATAATCCGAATGCTTGGATAGCCAATGAACACTTGTACGGAATAGCAAATTGGATTACAAAAGCGATCATTTTAGGAAGCGCTATAGCGATATCCATACGTAAGAAGCATAATACTTGGATGCTACTTGCAATTTGGGTAACAACACTATTTTTAACGCAAGGAAGAACAGCAACCTATGCACAAATTTTATGGATGATTCCGCTTTTCGTGTTTTGTAAACGCTCTATTTCTTTGAGACATACAGTAGTATTGTTGGTGTTATTAACGGTCATTTGTAATTTCCCTTTTAGAATATTATCAAATATGCCGGTAGGAGTTCAGTTCTCACGATTGTGGTTGGTTGTTTTATTGAGTATATGTATGTATATCTGGAGAGGAGGTAGGTTGCGTCCAAAATATATAGGATTAGTTTTTGTGTTGTTATTCCCCGTATTTTATGGTGTTTTAAAAGGAGCAACACCTGATGCATCACAATATGCATTATCAGAAAAAAAACATTTTATAATCTATGATTTTTTTAATGATCAAGGGAAGCTAGCCTATAAAGCATTAGGACGACATGGTGATGAAACGATTACGACAGATATACCAATTACTAGTTTTGATGAGCATAGTATAATAATAAAAGAACATCAACTATACAAAGGAGAACGTTTAATTATTACAGATGAATCTTTAAAGAAAAAGCCTGTATTGGTGAATGATTCTAGAGTGTATTATCTGACAGACCATCATTCTAGACGCGGTGCGTTTACACTTAAATATATAGACATTTATAATTAATAATATTGATAAAACCTTTTTTAAAATATCATCTTAAAGATCGTTGGGTACTTTGGCAGCAAAAACAACAGTTACAAAATCGTACACAAGATCTTGTATTAATTTTCACTATGGCAAAAGTAGGTTCGTCTAGTGTATATCAATCGTTAAAAAAACAATCAGAGATTCCTTGTTTCCATATCCATAGTCTTAGTAAAGAAGAAGAACAGAGAGCTATACGTATTTGTAAAGAAAAAAAGGTATATCCGGGAAGTAGAACTCCCGTATTTGCATTGCATAACCATATTTTTGAAAAACAAAAACCGTATAAAGTTATTTCATTATTCAGAAACCCTATAGAACGTAATCTATCTGCTTTTTTTGATGCCTTTGAAATTCATATGGGAGTAACAGCTCCTTCTTTTAAAGGAAGTATGAAGGATATAGAAGAAGCGTTTTATCAAAAGCTAAATCATTCCTATTGTAAAGATTGGTTTGACGTTCAATTTAAGCAAGGTGTAGGAGTAGATGTGTATGAATACGCTTTCGCGAAAGCGGAAGGACATACTATCTTACACGGAAATCATCCAGATATTTTGTTATTGAAGAATACGTTAGATGATGGATTAAAGTCTAAACTTGTAGGTGATTTTTGTGATATTGATGATTTTAAGCTTACCAATGTAAATGTCACAAATGCTAAGAAAGAAGCTACCATATACTCAGAGTTTAAATCGTATATCCGTTTTCCAAAATCGTATTTGGAAAGCCAATTGGAATCTAAATATGTAAATCATTTTTTTACAAAAGAAGAAAAGGAGATGCTTTATGAAAAGTGGTTGCCTTCTTAGCCTCAATAGGAGAAATCGAATTTGAAGAAATACTTGAAAGGCATAGATACTATCCATCTATGAAATCCAATTACTCGTTATTTTTTGGAATGTCCATACTCCATTTATTTTTTTATAAATACTTGTATATCCACCACCTCCTTGATGTTTTAATTTAGAATGTTTACTTGTAATCCAACTATTATTTATTTTTATGGTAGCTGTATCACCTTCTATTTGTATTAAAAGAAACGATACGTGTAAAAAATCCTCCCAAGTCCTATTAGATATTTTTTGAAGCTCTTCTTTAGATTTAACACAAAATTGAGCACTTCTTATAAAATTAGGGACATCATCTGATTTTAAGTAAGATAAAGATTGATTCCAATCTTCTTGATTAATAAATTTAGTTTTTGATGTCTGATATTCATTAGAAACATATATTCTATGTTTTTTCCAAAGAAACTGATAATCGGGAATATCTCTTCTTACTACAAAAGCTCTTTCTATAGATTTATATACTAACTCTTTTACATCAGTATCCATTTTGTATTCCTTTGAATTACAATCAAAATGTCGATTCTTTATATATAGAGGTCTTGAACAACTTGCAAATATGAACACGAATAAAAGTATATAAATTTTCATGATTTAGTTTTTTAACTTGAATTATGCATTAGAACTTCGTGATGAAGGTTGGATGTGCTATAAAATATAGCATTTTATAAGTTTTAGCATAGCACCGTAAAGCCTGTCTTCACGAAG
>CAYYSK010000032.1:0-20932 GCA_964474345.1 uncultured Flavobacteriaceae bacterium | reverse complement strand
CTATATTAGAACTTGTATAAACTCCTCCAGTATCACCATCACTGCTGATGGTTGTTGTTCCTGTTGAACAAATAGCTGTCGTTCCTGATAAAACCCCAGCATCTGCCGCAGTAGTTACAGTAATAGTTACGGTATCAGTAACAGCAGTACAAGGTGCCGTAGCATCTGTAGTTAAAGTAAGTACATATATCCCTGTTACTGTTGCACTAAAAGTGGTTGTATCTGGTGAAGCAGTGGCAGTTGCTGGAGTCACAGAACCATCACCCCCCGTTGGCTGTCCAATCGTCCAGATGCCTGTCGTTGCACCACCACCAATACTTGAACCAACTAAAGTATAACTACCAAAGTCAGTACATAAACTCATATCATCTCCTGCCTCTACCGTTGGGTCTTCATTAATCGTTAAGGTAACTGTATCTGATACTATTGTTGTTCCACAAGCTCCCGTACCTGTTACTGTTTTAGTTAAAGTAATTACGCCTGCACTAATGTCCAAAACACTTACTGTATATACCGGGTTATCTATGGTGTCATCACTAAAGGCACCTGATCCACTAGTAGTCCATAAAATACTACCATTCGTAGAAGTGCCACCTGTAACAGTATACATCATATCTGAACAAATACTCGCCGTCGCTGGACCTGCATCTACCGTAGGTGCTTCTTCTACTGTAATGGTTACAATATCTGTCACCTGTGGACAAGGGGCCGTAGCATCTGTAGTTAAAGTTAATTGGTATACTCCAGCGGCAGTAGCACTAAACGTTCCCATATCTGGAGTAGCTATGCTTTGCGTCACAGAACCAGCTCCTCCTGGATTTGTAGTTACACTCCAAGTACCTGTTGTTGCACCTCCACCTATAGAGGCACCTACTAGTGTATAAGGAGTGGAATCTACACATATAGTAGCATTACTACCAGCTTCTACTGTTGATATATCACTAATACTTAATAATAAGCTATCAGTCATTGGATCGCAAATTCCGTCATCATTAAATACTGTAACAGAAAGTTGTATCACATTCGCATTTACATCTGTTGACCCTAAAGTGTATACAGGATTATTTGCTGTAGAATCATCAAAAAAACCATCGCCACTCGACGTCCATTGTACATTATCCGCAGAGACTACAGCTCCAGATAAACTATATGATGTTTGATCTTGACAAATAACATCATCTGGACCAGCATTTCCTGGAGGAGAATCTATAACATTAAGAGTAATACATCTTTCTTCAGCACATCCGCCCGGGTCAACTATATTACATATTTCATAGCTTCCAGGCGCTGTAAATGTAAAAGGAGTCGGATTACCCATTCCACCTATATTTTGACGAGCACCCCCATCAAATGAAACAGAAAAGCTTTGTCCACCACCAGATGCAGATGAACTAAAGATAGTTTCTCCTACACAAAAGTTTGTTCCATCTAAAGTATCAGCATCTGTACCATCTATTGTAAATCCTAAACCGCCAATAGGGAAAATAAAATAATCAATAAAAGCGCAATTAGCATTGGCAATTGCTGCATTAATAATTGGACCTCCATTTGCTTGTGTTTGAAATTGACCTCCTGCAGGAACAGCCTGTGTAAAGGTTGGGCAATCACCAGTACATCCGCCTGGAGTTAAATCAGGTTGAGGCCCTCCTGGTGGGTCACAAAAATCTCCAACAGTTCCTCCTGCACCACCAACATTTCTCGCATCTAATGTTAAACTAAAAACACCATCTGCTGTTTGAGCATTAAATGAACAAGATGTAACGTTTATTGTTAAACATATGGGGCCAGAAGTACAATCAAGATTGATATCATTCTGTCCAGGTATCAAACCAACTTGAACAAGGTTTTCATCAAAAATACGAACTCCTTCTCCTGATTGTCCAAAATCACCTCGACGACACACTCTTATTTCTATATCTTCAGAAACAGGTAATATGTCTCCTGCATTCGGAATAGTGATATCAAATCGCCATTCTGGATTATCTCCGAAAGCGCCATTTTGTTGAACACAAGCTTCAACACCATTAACAACAAAAATATTTCCATTTTGTACGGCCGTAACTCCAACTACAGCGTCAGGGTTACCAACTGCATTATTGGCTGGCCCTAATCCTGGGAAAACTTGAGCATAATTACTAATACTAACAAATATTATAAATATCCAAATTCGTGATCTAAAAAAGTTATATATAGAAGTGTAATTTTGAAACATATAAAGTTAGTTTATGTTGTAAGAAAATACTAGTATTTTATTCAGAATATCTAATTTATAAAAAATAAATATGTAAAACACTATAATTTAATACATTGAAAATATATATTTAACTTTTAGTATTCAAAAATAAAAAAATTAATAATTAATTAACTCTTTTTATCGATATAAAAAATCTTTTCATCGATTTTTTTATTTTAAACAAAAAATATAATTTATTTAAAAAAACAAGAATGTTCTATCAATATGGGTAAAATTGGTTATCCTGTGATTAAATTAAAAATTCTCTAAATCAACACTCGTTTCTTGACAATAGATTTAATTAAATTCTTTTCTAATAAGTCCTATTCTTATTTCAAAAGGCATTTCTGAGATCGTCTTCGGTTATAATAATGCGGTTACTGTATTTTTAAGTTCTGATGATCCAGGAGGAGAACCTATGGTTCCAGACGGACAGTATGGACAAATTGTACTATTTATTGATGGTCCCGGAACAACTGCTGGTGACTTCTTTATAGATGATATTGGTGTTGATTAATTAATAGCTACTAAAAATAAAAATTCAATAAAGAATAATTAAAATGTATTCTTTATTGAATTTTTATTTTATACCATTGAATTTAAAATAAGTTAGCTAACTTTTTTAAAAAGATTTGAAAACTATAATTTCTGTTTTCTTGAAAAGAAAAAATAGTTAAAATCTTATTGCAAGTTCTAATTTTTAACATTTTAAAGGGTTTATTATTAAAATTTTATGCATTTTTTCACGTTAGTAACATTAATCATGAACTAAATTTATAGTTTCAGCTGGTATAATCATAGAATATTCACTAAATCAAAAAAATGAAAAATCAAATTACACTATTCCTCAGTCTGTTTCTCGCAGCAGGTATAGCCATCGCACAATCTCGAGATGTACAATCATCTACTCCTATTCCTACTGCAGAAATTCCTGTAGATCCCAATGTAAAAGTTGGAAAACTTTCTAATGGTCTTACCTATTACATTCGTAATAATGGCAAACCTGAAGATAAGGTTGAACTTCGGCTTGCTGTAAACGCTGGATCTATCATGGAAACAGAACGACAATTAGGTCTTGCTCATTTTATGGAGCATATGAATTTTAATGGAACCAAAAATTTTCAAAAAAATGATCTTGTAGATTATCTACAAAGTATTGGTGTAAAGTTTGGAGCAGATTTAAATGCTTATACAAGTTTTGATGAAACTGTATATATCCTTCCTATTCCAAGTGACGATCCAGAAAAACTCGAAAAAGGATTTCAAATTATCGAAGACTGGGCTCATAATACTACATTATCTGAAGAAGCTATTGACGGAGAACGTGGTGTTGTTCTCGAAGAACTAAGACTACGATTAGGAGCTGATGAGCGTATGCAACGCGAGACATTACCTAAAATAATGTATGGGTCAAAGTACGCAGAACGTTTACCTATTGGGACTAAAGAAAATCTTGAAAACTTTAGTTATGAAGATGTACGTAATTATTATAAAACTTGGTATCGTCCAGAATTAATGGCTGTTGTTGCTGTAGGAGATCTCGATGTAGAGACAATGGAACAAAAAATCAAAGATCACTTTGGAAAAATACCTGCTTCTGTCAATGGAAAAGAACGTGAAAGTTATCAACTTCCTAATCATGAAGAGACTTTTATCGCTATAGCATCAGATCCAGAAGCTGCTTTTAGTCGTGTAAATATTATGTATAAGGATCGCAAAAATGCATCAACTACAGTAAACATTAAAGATTATAGAGAAGGTATTGTACGTGGTCTTTTCTCTCAACTTATCAATAATAGACTTGGTGAACTACGTAATAGTCCAAAACCACCATTTGTATTTGGATTTTCTTTTTATGGAGGCACTTTTGCTAGAACAAAAAACGCATATCAATCTATAGCGCAAACGAGTGCTGAAGGGCAATTAGATGGCCTTAAAGCGTTACTTATGGAAAATGAGCGTGTAAAACGTTTTGGATTCCAACAAGGGGAGTTAGATCGTGCAAAGAAAAGTATTATTGCACGATTAGAAAGATCATATAATGACCGTGACAAAGTAGAGAGTGGTCGTATTGTAGGTCAATATGTAAATAATTACTTAGATCAAGAACCTATCCCAGGTATTGAGTGGGAATATGAGACTACAAAAAATTTATTAAATGGAATTACCATTAAAGAAGTAAGTGATCTTATTAATGTTTTTATACATAATGACAATCGTGTAATCACGCTTACAGGCCCTGAAAAGGAAGGGCTTACTCAAGTTACAGAAAATCAAGTATTAGCGCTTATAAAAGAAGTAGAAAATGCCGATATTAAACCTTATGAAGATGAAGCTGTACGCACATCACTCATTGAAAAACTGCCTGCAGCAGGTTCTATTGTTTCTACCTCTAAAAATGAGCAATTAGGAACAACAACGATGACTCTTTCTAATGGAGCCACAGTTACGATTAAAAAGACAGATTTTAAAAACGACGAAGTTCTCTTTCAGGCCTTTAGTTTTGGAGGAACTAGCCTATATTCTGACAAAGAATTAATTGCTACAGGTCTTGCTAATGGAGGTATTACACAAGCAGGAATAGGTGGCTTATCGCTTACAGATATGACAAAGTTTATGAGTGGGAAAATTGCTAATGTTTCTCCATTTTTATCAAATTCTGCAGAAAACTTTAGAGGTTCAGCAGCACCTAAAGATCTGGAAGTATTATTTCAAATGGTACATTTATATTTTACAGATATAAATAAAGATAATGAAGCTTATCAATCGTTTGTTTCAAAACAAAAAAGCTTCTTAGGGAATCTTATGGCAAATCCTAATTTCTATTTTCAAGATAAAGTAGGATCAAAACGTAATGAAGGCAATCCTCGTTACGGAGGTTTTCCGACTCCTGAAAAGTATGATGCAGCAGATTATGATCTAGCGTATAAAAAATTTAAAGAACGTTATGCTGATGCGGGAGATTTTCATTTTTATTTTGTAGGAAATGTTGATGAGGCAAAGATAGCCGCTTTCGCGAAAGCGTATATAGCATCTTTACCAGGACTTAATAGTAACGAAAAATATATCCCTACAAAATTCAGAGAAAAAGATACTTATGAAAAATTTGTAGTCAATAGAGGGACAGATCCAAAAAGTACTGTATCTATCGCCTGGAGAGAAGAGACTACGTACGATAGAAAAACAGAGCTTGCTGCAAATGCACTTGGTGAAGTACTTACCATAAAACTTGTAGAAAAACTTCGTGAAGAAGAAGGTGGAGTATATGGAGTAGGCGCGCGAGGTAGTCTTAGTAAAATCACATTTGTTGATTTTGATTTTTCTATCTCTTTCCCTTGTGGTCCTGAAAATGTAGATAAACTTGTTGCGGCAGCACTTGCTGAAGTTGAAAAAATCAAAAAAGAGGGTGTAACTTCAGAAGACCTTGCTAAGGTAAAAGAAACCTATCTTGTTGCTCGTAAAGAGCAAGTAAAGACAAATCGTTTCTGGCTAACCAATCTTGTGAATTTAAGACAACAAGATCGTGATGCTACATATATTTCTGATTACGAAAAAAGAGTAAACGATCTTACTGCAAAGGACATTCAGAAAATAGCTCAAAAATTTCTTGATGAAAATTACTTCTTATCTATCCTTATGCCAGAAGAAAAATAATCTTTAATAACTAAAAAACAAAAAGGCTTTCTGCAATAGAAAGCCTTTTTTGATTGGTTTGGATTTGTTAGAAAACCCGCTTACTCTGTGATTGGTGTCACAGTATATCCTTCTTTGCGTAGTAAATTAATTACACCTTGATCTCCTCCTAAGTGACCAGCTCCTACACCATAAAACACTTTTTGATCTTTAGACATCTCACCTATTTTACCTATCCAATTTTTATTACGATTATCAAGCATTGCTTTCTTAAATTCAGGGTCACCTTTAAATGATTCTTTCAGAGCATCATACAACCCATCAATATCTTCATTTTTATATTGAGTAATCATTGTATCAAACTCCTTCATCATCTTTTCTGGCTCATTCAAATATTCTACAATTTGGTCTATTTGTTCCTCATATGGCACTGTTTCAAAAACTCCTATCTGAAACTCTGGAGTTTCTAATCCTAAAATTTCTTTTTGATCTTCTTTGGTACGCTTAATAATTTCTGCTTCATAACTAGCTGTTTGTTTTCCCATCATTGAGATAGTCACCATAGAAGTTATAGCTAATGGTTTTAATGTATTAAGAGCTGTCATTCCAACACCCATTTTCTCTTTAAGATACGTATCTATAATTTCATATTCTTTTTCATCCATATAGGAACTTAGTTTTTTATCATCTTCTAATTGTGCGAGTTTTTGCATCGCCACAGTCATTTCTGGATCATCCATATCCAATTCTAACGCAGTAATCTCTGTGTCTTTAATCGCTTTTTCCACCTTGTCTTTAAACACAAAATCCTCTTGAGGGATTAAATGAAAAGTTCCAAAAAGATAAGATGTTTTAATTCCATCACCTTCTACTTTCCACAATAAACTAGATTCTTCTTGGGCTATTAGAGAAAATGTGCTTAAGCAAAATGCTATAAATGCTTTATATGTATTTTTCATAATTATATTTTTATTCTATGTTTACGTTCTACGATCTTATAGGTGTCTATAATTATAGAATTGTTACAACAAACTTCCTAATTTCCTATTCTCATTGCAATGACGGGTAAATGACGGGTAAAAATCCACCTAAAAAGTGAAACAATTATGAAACCTGATGTACTATTGTAATATGAAACTTCTTGTATATTGAGGTACCCATCGTACAAGGCAAATTTATTATGATGAAACAACCAGAACTAGGGCGTAAAATAGTAGAATTACGTCAACAAAAAGGATATACTCAAGAGGAGCTTGTAGAACAATGTAATATCTCTGTGCGTACAATACAACGTATAGAAGCAGGAGAAGTATCTCCAAGAGTTTATACTATAAAAATGATACTTTCTGCATTAGATAGAGACTTAGATGATTTACAATCTAACTCAGTATTTGAGACCAAAGTTAAAAAGGCCATGCTTTTGGAAATAGACCCTTCTAAAGACGTATCATTCATTTTTACTCAACTCCATATAGGTTGGATTGCTGGAATACTCAGTATGATTGCCTTTATTTTTGAAGCTATCGATGATTGGTATTATGTATTCAATGAAGATTATTATTTTGGTAAACTTTATACAATAATAGTAGGAGTTATATCTATATTATTATTCTCAATTTATATGAGATCTTTTGTACTTATAGGCAACTTATTTAAAAATTCCTTCCTAAAATTAACAGCTATTTTATTTATAGTAATAAATATAATAGCCGCTGCATTTGGACTTATAGATTTAGATTTTAATATACTTCCTATGGAAGGGTATGGTATTTTATATTGCGTCTTAATAGGTACTATGTACCTTTTCTTTGGTATAGCTTTATATAAACTTAAGGGTGTAGGACAATTACCTATGATTGCAGGGATTATACAAATTGTTATTGGCTTTCTATTAATTAGTGTTCTTTTGGCCATTGTTGGAGGGCCTGCAAGTATTTTAGTACAAAGTCTTAATGTAGTAATTATTTTAAAAGTTATAGAAACTATCAAGTCACAAATTAAGGAGTAAGTTCGTATTTAATAAGTAGGGCTTGTTGTGTAAGTAAAACCTTAAAAAATATAAGCCGAGGGAAATATAAATAACCCTCGGCTAAACAACCATCAATTTTTTCGTATTCAATTTTTATCTCACTAAAAATAAATATGATTTTATTTGATGATCTTTTGTGTAATATTTATAGCTCCTGTTTGTACTTTAACTAGATAAATTCCATTATTCCAATAATCACTTTTTATTACTGTTTCTAAAGTTTCATTTTGTATAAATCCTTTTTTATCCAAAATTAATCTCCCTTCAGGAGAATATACCTTTATTGTATATTTTTCATTTTTTAAACGTGTTCCTTTAACCCGAATTATGCATTAGAAAATCTACTACATCTAATACATTATTCTGAGCTGCGTTTGCAGGTAATTGTGCAATTTCTGTAAGCGAGTTATCGTTTTCAAGTCTAAATATTTTACGATCATTATAATTAGAAATATACGTTTGATCTCCAATAAATGCAATTCCAGAAGGTCCATTAAGAGGTGCTCCTTGAATAATAATTTCTGTTTCGTTAGTATTTGGATCTAAAATATTCAAACTACTTTGATTATAAGAGACCTGCAACATAACCTACCTAAGGTGCTTTTATCCTAAAAACCACAACACGCCCAAATAGCATCACTACCGCAATTCCTATTACTATAGAAAGTATATCATTTGCAGCTTTATTACGATTGTCTACAAATCGCAGGGTCACAGTCAAAAAAATCCCTTGACTAATCCCTAGAAATAGAATGATATCTAGTAATGTAAATGACATTTTTGAATAAGTTTAATAACTATTATTTTTTAATAAGATCAAAAGTAAATGCTTTTACAACATCATTTTTTGACATCCAATCTTCCAATGATATATTGATTGGATAATCAGGTATAGTACCTCTTCCTATATTCTTAGTTGAATCTACTGCGTTTATATACTTATTTAAAGGAACTGTAATCACAAATCCTCCACCCATAATTACTTTTGGCATCAGTCCACTTGTATTGCCTTGATATCCTCCAGCACTTTCTTCTCCTATTATTTTAGCTTTTCCATTATCAGAAAGGATAGCAATAAAATCTGCTGCAGAAGACATACAAAATCCGTTAGTTAGTAAATATGTTTTTCCTTTAAAGTTATGTTTTGCAGGTTTTTGAGGCTTATAATACTTAAATTCTTTGGTTAACAATGCACCTTTCCAGAGGTAGGTAGAATCTTTTTTTTCTGGTTTACTATAAAAAACCTTATTTAATCCTCTACTTATCTGCCCTGCAATATCTTCTGTAACTTCAATTCGATCCCAATATCTAAATGTTGCATCAAAGAAATAAGAAGCAAGTAAGGCGGCATTTCCATCAGTCCCTCCAGTATTATAACGTAAGTCAATAATTAAATTTTTTACTTCTTGTTCTTCTAATGTTTTAAACACATTCTTTACATATTTCTTAAAGTTTTGTCCATTTTCTTTAATTGTCGATTTTGCAAACGTCTGTATCTTTAAGACACCTATATCATCTTTAATCTCAAAATTTAATTGTTCCTTGTTTGTTGGAGCAATCCTATCTTGGGTAGGAAAAACTTCTGGAGTAATCCCTTTTATTTTATATTCCTGCACTTTGTTTTCTGATGCAATCTTAACCGTAAATGTATCTCTCATTTCAATCATACTTTGATACCAAAACGGAAATCTCAAATTGAGTGCTAATATCTTTTCAGTTTGATTATAACCATCTGAGGGAATAGCTTTTACAAGTGTATTTATAATAGATGCAATCGGTTTTCCATTAATAAAAAGGAGTTCTCCTTTTATAGGAATAAATTTATTTTCAGAATGATTTTTTGTGATAAATACTTTCTTATTTTTATCTATAAAAATTTCTAATGGAATATACGTTTTTGTTTCTTCCATGGCTTTTTCATAGTTTTCTGGAAGTACAATACTTGTATGTAAACATCCTATTTGAGCAATTAACGGTTTTACTTTTCTATAAAAATCTAGGGTGTTGAGTGAATCGGTAACTGTTTGTAATGTAGAATCAATAATCACATCAAAACGCTCTTTTGGCGTATACCAATAAAACCCTGGATGTCCTTTTCCCATCGCACCAAGTAAATCTCTAGTCCACTTTTTGATACTATCTTGATGATACTTCTTATCAAAATCTACCCTCTCTTGTTCTTGAGAAAAAAGGGGTAATACTAGCATACTAAAAAGAAAAAAGAAAATGTATTTGATATACATAAATAGTCACCTGATTGATTAGAATTAGAAAAGTAAGTAATCATTGAGAACTAGGCTTTAATCTTAACAAAATTATAAGTGCGCTTGGGTACAAGCATACGATATTGAGTTATAATTGTGTCATATATATTCTTTCCTGCCAGAGTATGCTTTCGCGAAAGCGTATACGTTTTACACAATGTTAAAAATGATAAAAAGCATCTTCAAAGTGTTTTAACGACTCTTTTTTTGAATTTTTAAGAACAGCTATAATATCAAAACGAACCTCAACATCAAGATCCTTTGAGATCACATATTCATTTGTAGCCTTTACGATATTTTTGATTTTACTCTGAGTGACAAAACTCTGTGGATCTCCAAAGAATTCTGAATTACGTGTTTTAACCTCAACCACAACCAGTGTTCCTTTTTCTTTTTGACACACAATATCTAACTCTGCTTTGTTGTAAAACCAATTGCAATCTAAAATGGTGTAGCCATACTTTATAAGGTACTGCATAGCATATTCTTCTCCCCATTTACCAAGCTCGTTATGTGTCATGATATCTTAATTATTAAGTACTTCTTTAATTTCTCTCATTAGAACTCCGTTTGTTTGTGAAGCACTCCATTCTTTTTCTTTTTTTAAAGTTATAAAAGACGTCTCACACTCTCCATCTTTCACAAGATAAGTCATTATTGAACCAACCCCGTTTAATTCTGAATTACCACTATACCAAATTAATAATCCATCAGTAGTGACATCAATAATTTTCCTTTTCAAATTATCACTACTTGTTTGATAAATATGTAATGGAGATTGTACATCTGATTTAAAATAAATATCATCTTGTTTTTTGTAAAAATTTGTACGTTTCACTCTATTAGGATGAAAGGGAGGTATTTTTATGTTAAAAATTGCCCAAACAGAAATCTCATGCATAATTGTTCCTGAAAAACGCATCCATTTCTGATCAAACCAATTATCAATCTTAGTGATAAAAATATCATTTACTTCATAATTTTTTATCCAATGTTGACTAATTTTATTTAAATTTTCAATAAATAATATATGATCATCCGAGTCTTTAGTTATAGTAGGTATCATAACTTTTCCTTCTTCATCTCAGGTTGGTCTTTTGCCTCAAGCATAAAAATATCGGGACGCGCATAATGTCCTATCGTATCAAAATCTAATTTACTACGTGTGATTTCATTAAGGTCAAGTGTTGCGGTAAGTGCTCCTGTTTTATCAAACAGCGGTCCTGCAAGAATTTGCCCATTAGGAGCTACAATTACGCTTCCGCCTCTGCACATCATTTCAGGTTCATCTACAGCAAGTGCTTGGTATTTTTCTGAGTACATAGACTTCGTAAAAAATTGATTACACCCTAGCACAAAACAACGACCTTCTAGTGCAATATGTTGCATTGTTGCTGTCCAGTTATCACGAGAATCTGCGGTTGGGGCAATATAGATTTCGACTCCCTTTTGATACATAGATATACGCGCTTCTGGCATATAATTTTCCCAACAGATGAGTCCTCCAAGTTTTCCTATATCAGTATGAAATGTCACCAATCCTTCGCCACCAGCTTCTCCCCAAATAATGCGTTCAAAACCTGTGGGTTTGATCTTGCGATGTATTCCTAGTAATCCTACTTTAGGGGAAATATACAGCATACTGCAATACAAGGTTCCATTAATCGCTTTACGTTCTGTCACTCCCAAAACAATGTATACATTCTGTTCTTTGGCGAGTTGTTCCATACGAGGAAGATCATCACTTTCTAGGTCAAAACTGTGTTCGTAATAGGTCGCATAGAGATCCCTTCCTTCTTCAGTACGATTTCCTACTTTGGTGCCAAACATAAATCCACGAGGATATCCAGGCACAAAGGATTCTGGGAATACAATGAGTTCACTTCCTGTAGCGGCATGTTCTTTAGTGAGTTGCTCTACTTTTTGAAGCGTTGCTTCTTTATCAAAAAATACAGGACTATCCTGTATAAGGGTTACCTTAACTTTCATACATCAACGTGCAATTATTTTTTGTTACTTCAACCGTTACGGTTGCTCCCATAATCAATGCTCGATTGTCATCTACATGACCCGCAGGAAAATCAAATGCTACTGGATATTCGCATTCACCTATCGCATCTATAACTATTTCTTGCGCTGTCTTCCCAAAAGGAATACGATTGTCATGCATTTTGGTCATACCACCTACAATAAGACCTGCCAAATGATCCAGCATTTTGTTACGCTTCAAATTCATAATCATACGATCTACATGATATAAGTATTCATCTAGATCTTCAATAAATAAAACTTTTCCTTCGGTATCTAGTGCAGAACCACTACCACACATAGAATAAAGCATAGATAGATTTCCTCCTACAAGAGATCCTTTGGCGATTCCTTGTCTATTCAAAGCATGTGATGTCTCATACTTGATATTTGGCAGCTCTCCAAATAGGGATTGCTGTAGGGTCGCTTTCGCGAAAGCGGTATTATCAGGAATACTAACAGGCATTGTCCCATGAATGGTTTTAAAACCGATTTTATGTATATGATTATGAAATACAGTGACATCAGAATATCCTACAATCCATTTAGGATACTTTACAAATTTGTAAAAATCTATTTGATCAATAATACGGATACTTCCATATCCTCCACGAGCACACCAAATAGCTTTGATTTCAGGATTATCAAGCATCTCTTGAAAATCCTGAGCACGCTCAGCGTCGGTCCCAGCATACTGATGGTCAGAAACATCTATTGTCTTCCCTATCACAGGAACCAGTCCCCAACTTTTAATAAGTTGAAGTCCTTCTTCGAGTTCTTCTAATGAAATTTTACGTGCCGTGGCAACCAAACCAACTTTGTCACCGTATATTAATGCAGGAGGCGTAACCATATTGTTATTTTACTCGTCTCAAGATACTAAACAATTAAACCTTTTCGATTTCGAATAGTCAAAAGTTAATAAATTGTTTGTTTACAACCATTTATATATCTTTAATATAACCAAACCCTAAACATTATGGAGATTTTTACTTCTTGTAACCTCGCTCCCATTACTCCTTATCTACCTGATGATAGTAATCCTTGGGATATAGCAAAAGTTAAACATGTATATAGACGCTTAGGTTATGGAGCTACAGATGCCACCTTAAATATTGGTATTTTAAGTACTCCTAGTGAACTTATAGATATTCTCATTCAAGAAGCTATAAGTACACCCAATCCTTCACAACCTGCATGGGGATTTTGGAACGTTGACAATTATACCAATTTTAATGAAGAAAATAATGATCAAATTAATGAGTGGTATAGTCAGACATCCATAGAGCTTATCAATGGAGATTTGAAAAATCGTTTAGCATTTTTCTGGTTCAATCACTTTGTAACACAAATCGAAGCGTACTTCTATGCTCCTTATTTATACCAATATTGGGATTTAATGCATACTCATGCATTAGGCAACTTTAAAGACTTTGTAAGAGCTGTTGGAGAATCTTCTGCTATGTTACTCTATTTAAATGGGTTTGAAAACACAAATAATAGCCCTAATGAAAATTATGCACGTGAACTCTATGAGCTTTTTACACTAGGGCTCAATAATGGATATACGCAACAAGATATCGAAGAGACATCAAGAGCATTTACTGGTTATAATCATTTTGGAGGTAGTGTCCCTGGAAACCCTATTATTTTTGATAGTTCTACATTTGATGATTCTACCAAAACTATTTTTGAGCAAGAAGGTTCTTGGGGATATGATCAAGTAATTGATATTCTTTTTGAACAAAAAGCAGATTTAATAGCTCCATACATTTGTGAGAAATTATATAACTATTTTGTAAGTCCAGATACTAATCAAGCTATTGTAAATGAGCTTGCTGCTACGTTTCTCGCTAACGATTTTGAGATTGCCCCCGTTTTAGAACAATTATTTAAAAGTGAGCATTTTTATGATATTGATGCTACAGGACTTATTATAAAAAGCCCTTATGATCTTACAACTACATTTGTAAGGGAAACTGGGTTTCAATATGATAATACAGACAATCAGTTTACTAATTTTATTGTGTATCTCAATGATATTACTGGGCAAAATATTTTTCAACCTGTAGATGTTGCTGGATGGCAACGTAATCGTGATTGGATCAATAGTAGCACGCTAGCTGGACGATGGGAAGGTATTCGGATACTACTCTATAATTTTTGGAATTTTGACGAAGAGCAATTCCGTGATTTTGCTATTAATATGACTGGTAACAGTAATGACCCCGCTATTATTACTAGATCTATTATTGACTTTTTAATGTCTAGGTCGTTACATACAGATGCAGATTATGATATAGCGACAACAGTTTTTAGGTGGGAGATTCCCGATAATTATTACGACGATGGAATCTGGAACTTGAGTTGGGACTCGGCTCCTTACCAAGTACTTCTTCTTTTATTTCATATCATCAGAATGCCTGAATTTCAACTTAAATAGCCTTTATTATGTGTGATCACCATAACACTCCGAAAAAAAATAATACACAGAAAAAAGGGCGAAAATTATACAAAAGCCCTTCTGCAAAAATTACAGATCATCATCATGATGAAGAACACTCTACATGGAGTAGACGTTCTTTTATGCAAGCACTAGGACTTGTTGGAACAGGTTCTATTATGGTAGGTGGTTCCAACTTATCTGCTGCTGCTCCTTCTAGATTAACCACTGCCTTGGCAAATGCAGACAGTGATCGTATCTTAGTTTTAATACGTCTAAAAGGAGGGAACGATGGATTGAATACTATTGTTCCTGTATACGATTATGATTTTTATGCGCAAAGTCGTCCTACGATACGTTATCAAGAAAACGAATTATACAATCTATCTCCTGATTTTGGAATTCCTCCATCTATGGATCCTCTACAATCATTATGGGGTAATGGCCAGATGAAAGTTGTACATGGTGTAGGGTATCCTGATCAAAGTCTATCGCATTTTAGAGGTTCAGATATTTGGGCATCAGCGCAACCTGATGATATAGATGACACTGGTGTTTTAGGGCGTTATTTTGAAGATTTATATCCTGACTTTTTAATTAATCCGCCTGATGTACCGCCAGCAATTCAAATAGGAAGTAGCGGAAATTTAATTTTTGATGGAGATGAAACTAGATATGCTTTTTCTGTAGCTAACCCGCAACAACTAGAGGATATTGCTGAAAATGGCGTACTTCATGATGTTCTAAATATCCCTGATTGTACGTTTGGAGATCAATTAGGTTTTATGCGTAGTGCTATTAATACTTCTTTTACCTATGCTGGTACCATTAATGAAGCCTATGAAAATGCTACCAATGCTGTAGAATATGGGGCAGGACAACTAGCAAGCCAATTAGCTATTGTAGCTAGAATGATTAAAGGAGGATTAGGCACACAAGTATATTTGGTCACACTGGGTAGTTTTGATACACATGCCAATCAACTTGAACGACATGGTAATTTACTAAGTGATCTTTCTAATTCTGTAAAGAATTTTTATGATGATCTCAACAGCACTGGAATGGGTGAAAAAGTATTATCTATGACTTTTTCTGAATTTGGACGTCGTATTGATGAAAATGGGTCTAATGGAACCGATCATGGTACCGCTTCTCCTATTCTTATGTTTGGTGATGGTCTCAATGACCAAGGTTTTGTAGGTACACATCCTGATATTCAAAATCCTGATCAAACTGGAAATCCAGCATTTACAACTGACTTTAGACAAGTGTATTCTACAGTATTAAAACAATGGTTGTGTATCGATGAAAATCTTGTAGATCAAATCTTATTTGGACAAACCTATGAACCATTAGAGTTAGGCTTTAGTTGTAGTTCGCTTGGAGTCGATGACTTTGCTACTTCTGGAGATTTCCAACATCTAGCAACCTATCAAGGTGATCAAACCTTTATTGAATACACCATGCCTACCACAGCAAGAGTTACAGTATCATTATTTAATTTATTAGGACAAGAAGTAGGAAAATTGAAAGATGAGTTTAGTCTAGAAGGACCACAACGCATTAATGTAAAACAATCTGTACGTACGCGTTTACGAACAGGGCAGTATATTTATCGTATTTCTTTTAATGGTAAGAGTTATAGTAAATCTATATTAATAAAATAAGATGCTTATTTTATTAATGGAATCGCACACGTAGAAGTAGTACTTAAATGCCTAGCTATAGTTTGATTAAATCGATTTATATTATACGGTTTTACAATAATATCAGACATTCCAGCATCATATATTTTACTTCTTATTTCTTCTATTTCAACAGCTGTTAATGCTATAATAGGAATCTCCGTATTAAATTCTCGTATCTCTTTTGATGCTTCAATTCCGTTTTTGTTTGGCATATTCACATCCATTAATATTATATCATAGTGATTCAATTTAGCAAGAGAAATAGCTTCATTGCCATCTCCAGCAATATCGCAAATCACTTCATTTTTAGATAATATCTTTTCAGTTACTACTCTATTAATTTTATTATCATCTACTATTAGAATATGCTTACCTTTTAGGATACGAATATCATAATAGATTATTGTCTTTTGTTTTGTTTTGATTTGTTCAATACCACTTAAAATATCAAAAGAGAGTTCAAAAGAAAAAGTACTTCCTTTTTCTAGCTCACTTTCTAAATGTATTGTTGACCCTTGTCCTTCTATTAGTTTCTTTACAATTGGTAAACCTAAACCAGTCCCCTGGTAGTTATATTGATTATTTTGTACTTGACTAAATTCTTCAAAAATTAAATGTTGTTGATCTGGATGTATTCCTATTCCAGAATCAACAATAGAAAAATTAAGTTGTACTTTCTTATCTTCCTTAGAAGGGATCTTATTTATATTAACACTGATAGTCCCGTTTTCTGTAAATTTACATGCATTTCCTATCAGATTCATTAAAATCTGTGAGAGTATGATCGTATTACCTTTAAGTCTTGAAGGAATTGCTGTATCAATATTCAACTCTATTGTATTTTTATTTTGATTGAGTATATATTGGAATGACGCTATAATAGGATTTAAAAATTCTCTGACAGAAAAGTCTTGTTTTTGAGTAGATGCTGGACTAGCATCTATTTTACTTAAATGTAATACATCGTTAATTAACGCTAATAGATAATCTGCAGAGTATTTTAACGATTTCAAATCTTCTTCTTGATTTTGGTCTTGATTTCTATCTATCAATATAGAAGTTAAGCCTATTACACCATATAATGGAGTTCTAAGTTCATGACTTACAGTAGAGAAGAATTTTGATTTAGATTTTGCAAGTTTTTCAGATTCATCTTTAGCTTTAAGATACTTTGCATTTTTATCTAAAAGATTAGCATTAAGTTTTCTGCGTTTTTTACTTAGCATGTATAAGTGACATAAAAACACAAAAAATAGTACAGACATAATAATAAGAAATAGATTTAAATCATTCTTACTTTTAAGGATTTTTGAATTAAGAAGTGCTTCATTTTCTGCATTCTCAGTACGTTCTTGATATTGCTCTATTTTATATTGATTGGCGAGCATTTGACTCTCCTTAAACTCACGATCATCATTATTTATTATATAATATTTCTCATAAAATTTACGAGCATTGAGCGCTCCGTTATAATCGCCTAATTGTTCGAGACTTTTACTATAATTTAAGTACGCATTTTCAAGTTCTGTATATAACGATTTAATTTCTGCATTTTTAATTGTCTTCTCTAAAAAAAAGTTTGCCTTATCTAGAGCTCCATTTCGTAAGTGATAATCCCCTTTTATATTATCAAGACTAATTTTGCATATATCACCATCATAATCATCCCGCGTTTTAAGAATATGATCAAGTTGTTCTATATAGAGTATAGCTTTATCTAAATTATTTTGTCGCATACTTGCGTAAATAATATTAAAATAAGTCGCTACCATTCCAGATACATCGTCGAGACTTTTATAAATATCGAGACTTTTCAAATATAAATCATATCCATCTTCTTTCTCTGGTTGTTCAGTTATCAAAATATTTCCTAAGTCAATGTAAGTCATGGCAAGAGCATACTCATTTTTTGCTAATAGGGCATACTCCGATGATTTTTGAAAACTATTTTTTGCTTGGACTGTATCCTTTTGTATCAAATAATCATAACCTAAATTACTATGTGCCTTGTGGATATAGTAATCACTTTGTTTTTCTTCTGCTATTTTGAGAAATTCTAAATTTGTTCTAAAAGAGAGCGCAAAGTTTCCTTCGTTATAGTAGTCAAAAGCTTTATCTGCATATACCTTCAAAGAATCAGTATTCTCGTTTAGAGAAGGCAGTGATGATTTAACTGTTTTATTTTGGCAAAATAACGATAACGTATTAGTTAAAAAAGCGAAAAATAATATAGGGATTAATTTCTTGAAATTCATTTTAATAAAACCTTTAAAATACACAAAATTTATGTATTTCATAACTTTAGTAGGTTTTTTCTTACAAAATATTTATTGCATAGTTATATTAAAGATAGGTGAAGCATCTTTTAAAATTGTCTATTTTTGTGCATTTAACATACAAAAATGTCTCAAAGATATACTATTACAGCCGCTTTACCGTATACAAACGGTCCCATTCATATAGGTCACCTTGCAGGGGTTTATGTTCCTGCAGATATTTACGCACGTTATTTACGTATGCAAGGAGCCGATATAGCTTTTGTATGTGGAAGTGACGAACATGGTGTACCTATTACTCTCAAAGCAAAAAAAGAAGGCATCACACCTCAAGATGTTGTAGATAAATACCATGCCATTATCAAACAATCGTTCCTTGATTTTGGAATTACGTTTGATAATTACTCACGTACTTCTGCAAAGATTCATCACGATACAGCGTCAGATTTCTTTAAGACGATGTATGAGAAAGGGAAGTTTCTAGAAGAAACCAATGCTCAATTATACGATGCAGAAGCAAACCAATTTCTTGCCGATCGCTTTGTGACAGGTACGTGTCCTAAATGTGGTTATGAAGAAGCCTATGGAGACCAATGTGAAAATTGTGGAACCTCTCATAATGCAACAGATTTAATCAATCCTAAAAGTGCCATTTCTGGAGCTGTTCCTTCACTTAAAGAAACCAAACACTGGTTTTTACCCTTAGATCAATACGATGCTTTTTTCAAAGAATGGATTTTAAAAGGACATAAAAAAGATTGGAAATCTAATGTATACGGACAATGTAAATCATGGATAGACGATGGTTTACGCCCTCGTGCTGTTACCCGTGACCTGGATTGGGGAATTCCTGTCCCTATAGAAGGAGCTGATGGAAAAGTACTGTATGTATGGTTTGATGCGCCTATTGGATATATCTCTGCCACTAAAGAATGGGCGACACGAGAAGGAAAAGATTGGGAACCCTACTGGAAAGATGAAAATACCAAACTCCTTCACTTTATTGGAAAGGATAATATCGTTTTTCACTGTATTATTTTCCCTGCAATGCTCAAAGCACATGAAGGTTATATTTTACCAGACAATGTGCCAGCCAATGAGTTTTTAAATTTAGAAGGACGAAAACTCTCTACATCAAAAAACTGGGCGGTGTGGTTACACGAGTATCTAGAAGATTTTCCAGATAAACAAGATGTATTGCGTTATGTATTAACGGCAAATGCCCCTGAAGGAAAAGATAATGACTTTACTTGGAAAGATTTCCAACAACGTAATAATAGTGAACTCGTTGCTATTTTTGGAAACTTCATAAATCGTGTGGCAGTCTTAACACAGAAATACTATGATGGAGTTGTTCCTACACCTAGTACTTTTAATGAAATCGATCTTAAAACACTAGAAGAGGTACGCGCGTATCCTGCGGTTATTGGAAGTAGTGTGGAAAAATATCGCTTTCGCGAAAGTCTAAACAGCTTCATGAATCTAGCTAGATTAGGAAATAAATACCTAGCTGATGCAGAACCTTGGAAAACCATCAAAACAGATGAGGAACGCACTAAAACAGTGATGTATGTTGCACTTCAAATTGCTACAGCACTTTCTGTATTAAGTGAACCGTTTTTACCGTTTACTAGTGATAAACTTAAAAATATACTTAATGTCAGTTCGAGCGCAGTCGAGAACACTTTAGATTGGAATGATGTGACTACAAAGGATGTACTTATTCCTTCCGGACATAAAATTATTGATAAAGCACCTCTTTTATTCTCACGAATAGAAGATACAGACATCCAAAAACAACTCGATAAATTAGAAGCAAGTCGTAAAGCTAATGAAGCAAAAAATGCAGTTGCTGATCCTCAAAAAGATACAATTAATTTTGATGACTTTACTAAAATTGATATGCGAGTAGGTACGATTCTGGAAGCAGAAAAAATGCCTAAAACTAAGAAGTTGATGAAACTTACCATCGATACAGGTATTGATACACGTACGATTGTTTCTGGAATTGCTGAAAGCTTTACTGCCGAAGAAATCATTGGCAAGAAAGTCACTGTCTTAGTCAATCTAGCACCTCGCGCTTTACGCGGTGTAGAAAGTCAAGGAATGATCTTGATGACAGAAGACACCAATGGAAAACTCGTATTCTTAAACCCAGACACTTCGACTGCGCTCAGTGCAAGTCCTGATGGAGTTAAGAATGGAGAGACAATTAACTAAAATAAGATACCAAGGTTAGCATTCACTAACCTTGGTATCTTATTTTCTACTGCTGCAACACCTCTTTAACCCGAATTATGCATTAGAACTTCGTGATGAAGGTTGGATGTGCCATAAA